>JABSOJ010000578.1 GCA_013216005.1 Alteromonadaceae bacterium
TATAATCAGGACGTGCTACAACAATTAGATGAAAATGGTAAAAACACAGGAAATTTCTCTCATATTTTACGCGTATTTCTTATTGATCCTGAAAATAAAATTCGTAATATTTATAGTGTAGCCTTCCTACATCCAGACATTATTATTAACGATGTAAAAACATTGTTGATGGCAAAAAAAATAATGTCAGAACAAGGAATAACGGAAAAAGGGATAACAGAAAAAGATAAAAAAGAATCTGACATTGCTTATATTCAACAAAATGCTCAAACGCAATCACAAGAAAAGAAAAAAAACATCCATCTTGGACCCGGTGATCATAAAGTAAATTATCACTCTGAAAATTATCAAACCCGCTCTGTCAGTTTAAACTCCCGAACCGGAGTAAGCGCTAACTTATTAAAACTTAGTAAAAACCCTCCACTAGGTTTACCCAAAGTTCCCGTCCCCGCCAACAATGCAATAACTGAAGAAAAAATTCAGCTGGGTAAAAAACTATTTTTTGATCGTCGACTATCGCTCAACAACACTATTTCTTGCGCAATGTGCCATATTCCAGAGCAAGGATTTACGAATAATGAACTAAAAACACCCGCAGGATTTGAAGGACGAACGGTACGTAGAAATGCACCAACAATTTACAACACCGCCTACTTACAAAAATTTCACCACGATGGACGGGAAACGTCACTGGAAAATCAAATTTGGCAGCCACTTATGGCTAGCAATGAAATGGCAATGCCTTCTATTGGCATGGTGGTAAATAAAATCATTAACTTAAATGATTACAAAGGTTTATTTGAACAAGCATTTAATGGTGAAAAAGCCAATGTAGTAACAATTGGTCAGGCAATAGCCAGTTATGAACGAACCTTAATTTCAGCAAATTCAGCCTTCGACCGCTGGCATTTTGCCAATGAAGAAAATGCTATTTCAGAAAGTGCAAAACGTGGCTTTAATTTATTCAAAGGAAAAGCTCAGTGTATCGCCTGCCATACCGTAGAAAAAAATCACGCTTTGTTTACAGATAACAAATTACACAATACGGGCATAGGCTGGGAAAGATCGATGCGAAAAACGCCTGCAACAAAGCAAGTGCAAGTTGCTCCCGGTCAATATGTTACGGTTAAGCAATCTATTATAAAATCGGTAAGCCATGGTCCTATTGGCGATTTAGGTTTATATGAAATTACGCAAAATCCAGCAGATCGCTGGAAATATCGTACACCGAGCCTACGCAACCTTACATTAACCGCCCCTTACATGCATAATGGCGCTTTAAGCACTTTAACTGACGTAGTGAGCTTTTATAATAAAGGTGGGTTTAAAAATAAAACGCAATCACCTTTAATAAAACCACTGAATTTAACCAAGAAAGAGTCTGATGATTTAGTCACTTTTCTGAAAACCCTCACTGGCAGCAATGTTGAAACATTAGTTTCTGATGCATTTGCAACACCCATTGGTGATACTCACTAGTGCTACAGTAAACAAACTAGGAACAACTGATGCGATTATTTATTATTATCTCTTTGCTACTGAGCGCTTTAATGGCAAATGCCGGTGAAAAATTAATGTCTCCCATTAATCCAATAAAACCAGCACCCGCCTTAATGCTGCCTGATACAAATGGAAAGATGATCAACCTTACAGACTATAAAGGCAAATATGTCCTCATTAATTTCTGGGCGTATTGGTGTGGTCCGTGTATTAAAGAATTTCCGGCTATGGAAAAGTTACATCAAGCATTAAAACCACAAGGATTAGAAATACTGGCAATTCACGCCGGACCATTTGACCCTAGTGGTGTTGGTTTTTTAAAAAGTGTTGATGTTTCTTTTAAAATACTTTTAGACGAAGAAATAAGTCTCCGGGGATGGAAAGTTTCGGCATTACCTTTAAGCTACCTTGTAGATCCAAATGGGAACCTGATTTATCAGGCTATAGGCTCTAAAGAATGGGATGTAGCGGCCTTTAAAAAACTGATGGAACAAGAGGCCGAGTACTCAACAAAAAGCTAATTGGTAGCTAATGGGTGCTCGCTAATGGATAAATATTCAAAAAACCAAGCCAAAATATTTTTATAAACTATACATTAAAGTTAAACAGGTGTTAAAAAATCATTCAAACAAAGACACCTTTTTTAACGCATATCGCTGCGCCAATTTAGCACCTATTCTATAGGCACAATAAGTCGTAACAAGCCAGACAAAACCATTGAGCATAACAAAAATATCCGGCCAGTAACCAAACCAGAGAGCCGCTTTAATCATGTTAAAAAACGATTCAACCAGCATACTGATAATTGCACTGATTGAAAACAGATCGAGATAAGATTGCAAGCCCGTAGCATTTAATACAAATAGTATGCATTGCTCTAACTCAATATAAATAAAGGTTAACAGCGAAACCAAACCATAATAACCACCACCAAAAGTAATCCATTTATAATGTAGAAATAACAATTCCTTTTTGTTTGCTTTAGATAGCTTTTTATTAATACTGTTCTTTTCTTT
This sequence comes from Alteromonadaceae bacterium, assembly GCA_013216005.1. GTDB lineage: Bacteria > Pseudomonadota > Gammaproteobacteria > Enterobacterales > Alteromonadaceae > JABSOI01. The sequence continues at coordinate 2,517 of JABSOJ010000578.1, forward strand.
AAATCCTACATTCCGTACAATTTTATAAAAAATAAATAATTAAAAATAACCTTAATAACATGTAGTTAAGCGGATTTT
>JABSOJ010000579.1 GCA_013216005.1 Alteromonadaceae bacterium
GTGAGGGAAAACCTCATGCACGGAATCGAAGAGGGGCCGTTGGATAAGCTATGCGAAGCCTGCGGCCTACTCTACCTGTAGGTGAATTTATTTAAAATCAATTTGTAATATATGAGGAATTAATAATGCTAAAAAGAACACTCCCAATCGCAGCTGCAATTTCAGTTGCCCTATCTTTAATGATACTACCTTCAAAAGTATTAGCTGCAAATGAAGCAAAGACCAATCAATTTTGGTGGCCAGAGCAATTAAACCTTAGTCCATTACGTCAGCATGGCGCAGAATCTAATCCTTATGGAGAGCAATTTAATTACGCCAAGGAATTTGCATCATTAGATTTAACAATGCTTAAAAAAGATATTCAAACAACGCTAACAGACTCAAAAACTTGGTGGCCTGCGGATTGGGGGCATTATGGTCCATTAATGATTCGTATGGCTTGGCACAGTGCGGGTGTTTATCGTGTTCATGATGGACGTGGTGGTGCTTCTGGAGGGCAACTACGTTTCGACCCGCTAAATAGTTGGCCAGATAATGCTAATTTAGATAAAGCTCGTCGATTATTGTGGCCAGTTAAACAAAAGTATGGCCGTCAAATTTCTTGGGCTGACCTAATGGTACTTTCAGGTAATGTAGCACTTGAATCAATGGGCTTTAAAACCTTTGGTTTTGCAGGCGGTAGAACTGACGATTGGGAGCCAGATTTAGTTTACTGGGGACCAGAAACAGCGATGTTATCTGACAAACGTCGAAATAAAAAAGGTAAATTGAAAGGGCCTCTTGCAGCGGTACAAATGGGATTAATTTATGTTAACCCTGAAGGACCACACGGCAAACCTAATCCGCTTTTAGCAGCTAACGATATCAGAATGTCGTTTGGCCGAATGGCAATGAATGATGAAGAAATTGTTGCCTTAATTGCGGGTGGCCATACATTAGGTAAAGCTCATGGCGCTAAAAAGCCTAACGAATGTGTTGGTGCAGAGCCTGCTGCTGCAAAAATTGAAGCTCAAGCATTAGGCTGGAAAAACAAATGTGGCACGGGTGTTGGTGCTGATACGGTAACCAGTGGATTAGAAGGTGCTTGGACGGTTACCCCGACACAGTGGTCTTCTAATTATTTGGATAACCTAATGAACTTTAATTGGGTACTAACCACAAGCCCCGCTGGGGCAAAACAGTGGACTCCAGACAATAACGCTGCGGCTAATCTAGTGCCTGATGCGCATATTTCCAATAAGCGTCATGCACCTATTATGTTTACTACTGATATAGCATTAAAAGAAGATCCAAGCTTCCGTAAAATTGTCGAGCGCTTTAGAAAAGACCCAACTGAGTTTGATAAAGCTTTTGCAAAAGCCTGGTTTAAGTTAACTCACCGTGATATGGGACCTCGCGCAAGGTATGTTGGTGCAGAAGTGCCAAGTGAAGTGCTAGCATGGCAAGATCCTATTCCTACAGTTAAACACAAACTTATCACTAACAAAGATATCAGCAAACTTAAAAAGCAAATCGTTAGTTCTGGCTTAACTACCTCTGAGCTGGTGAGAACTGCTTGGGCAGCAGCGGCTAGTCATCGTGTCACGGATATGCGCGGTGGTGCAAATGGTGCTCGCATTAACCTTGCTCCGCAAAATAGCTGGGCAGTTAATAACCCGAAAGAGTTAAATAAAGTATTAGCTAAACTTGAGTCTATTCAAGCGAAGTACAACAAGAAGTCTTCTAGAAGACAAGTATCACTAGCTGATTTAATTGTGTTAGGTGGTGCAGCCGCAATCGAAAATGCAGCTAAGCAAGCAGGAAATACAGTTGAAGTGCCATTTGTACCTGGTCGTGCCGACGCTAGCCAAGCTCAGACTAATGTTAAATCATTCAATTATCTGAAACCTAAAGCTGATGGATTCCGTAACTATTACACGGATGAAAGCTATATGTCACCAGCAGAGATGCTAGTTGATAAAGCAAACACTCTTGGTTTAAATGTTCCTGAAATGACGGTGCTTGTTGGTGGTATGCGTTCACTTGATGCGAATTATGATGGCTCATCATATGGTGTATTCACGAACAAACCAGGTGTACTAACGAATGACTTCTTTGTAAATTTATTAGATATGTCTACAGTTTGGACTAAAGATATGTCTACTGCGGGTATTTATGAAGGTCATGATCGTGCTTCAGGTAAGTTAAAATGGAAAGCAACACCTGTCGATCTTATTTTTGGCTCTAGCTCTGAATTAAGAGCTATTGCAGAAGTATATGCGTCAGATGATGCAGATAAAAAATTCGTCAATGACTTTGTTGAAGCATGGGTTAAAGTCATGCAATTAGATCGTTTTGACTTAAAATAAACTTAACTTAACTAAGTTTTAACCTAAATAGCTAGTACTCATAGTTGGAAGTGCTAGCTATTTTCTTTTTCTATTTATGTATCACTTATTCTTTGAATCTAAGTTAAATCTGACGTTCCGCACATAAAGCTGAGATTTAAAATCTGAGTTGATTTTCAGTAAAAATGGGGCACTGATCAAATTCAAGGCATTACGGTTCACAATTCATAGCTATCCTGCAGTTCAATCTTGATTGAACTGTTCTA
>JABSOJ010000580.1 GCA_013216005.1 Alteromonadaceae bacterium
ACCTTGAAAATAAACATAAACTGAGTCTAACTGAAGTGTACATAAAATAGACGACCCACGCAAATACTGGTAGAGCCTCCGAAACTTGAGTAAATAAGCCGAGTTGTTGCTGTGCATCTTGGCGTTTAATCATCGCCGTATATAGATTGCCCGAGATTTTATAGTACTCTCGCTCAGGCTTTTGATTGAGTGATGGTCTACTTGCACCAGCGAATACCGGTACTTTAATAATGGTTGTTTCAACTTTCAGGTAAGGTTGTTTACTTTCCCATTGCTCCACGGCTTTTAGGGCATCAACATCACATGCAAACTCTTGTTGACTTAATTTCTTAAAAGCTTTTCTCGCTTGCTCAGATTGTTTAATCATACGTTTATTTAAATTATGATGTTCACGTTTTAAGGCTTGTTCACTGCGGATCAATAACCATTTCTGAGCCACTCCGCCATAATTTCTTTCATACCATACACCTTGATATCCCTCGGTTATTTCTTTAAACGATAGGTTAGGTGCTTTCGCTATTAAGGTTTTGGTTTCTTTTAACTTTTGCGGTACCCGAGTAATAAATAATAGCCCTATAGTATCCAAGTGCTCGATAGTTTCTTTAACGTATAACGCTGCATCTGCGACCAAATATCGACTTGCTTGTGCAGCCTTCAGACTTTTAATATGAGATTTCACAATCGTTTTAAAGCCCTCCAGATCGTTGATGTTACCACTGGCTGGCTTCATATAAACAGGAATACCCGACTGATTTTCACAGATAAAATTTAATACCACTTGATTAAGATCAGGCCGATGATCACGGGAATAGCCTTTTGTTATCCTAATGACGTTAGCATCAATATCCTCATAATCGGGACCCTCACCATCATAGTGAAAGCTCGTAGAATCCAGATGAACTGACTCACAAGGGAGCTTTAAATGATGTATAAAGCTTCGCCAATTTTTTGATAAAGTGATGAAACACCTTCTTCATAAAGGGCGTCAAGACAACGGCCTAAGGCATCATCGTTAATATACTCAGGTAAAATCCCAGGGCCAATTAAACGATCTAGCGGTTTATCTTCAAAGTACTGGCTATACATGTGCAGTGTAAGGCCTGTGAAACCTAAGCCGTTGATCATCATTGCCACAAATAATTGCCCAAACTGATAGTTCTTTTATCAGCTCCGCCAAGTGCTTGATCAAGTATTTGGGCTAAATTAATTTCTTTACAAAAGCCAGCAACTAAACCGTGATGTTCTGAATTTTTGCTACTGTATTGATAAGTCATGATTTTATCTCTCTCAAAACAGAGTAATAGATCAAGATCGGTGATCGCTGTCAATCAAATTTTATGAAAAAATTGATTATCAATAAAGTGTTAACATATTTATAAACAAAACCTTATATACATAACATAAGGTTAATAAATTTTAAATTAATTAATTATTTAGGTGCGGAATGACAGATCTTTATTCGAATGATGTTCATAAAAACGATGATCAAGCAAACCTAAAACTCGAAGTATCTTTTCTCCAACGTTATCAGGGCAAATAACGTCAACTTTGCTTGCTACATTGATAAAGGAGATGATACATGATCAAATTAACGACCTAAACCCCGATACTACTAGCGGTAGCTCCTACTGATTTACGTCTTTATGCGCTGTGATTTATTATGCTCTGTAATAAATCGAAACATTAAAAAAGTAAAGGTGACGAAAAAAGGCACTGGATATTACGATACCAGTTGACCATGTATTGCCACCACTTTATGAGCAGTTACTTGCAAGCTTCTTAATTAATTAAATTATATTCATATTATCTAAAATCCTTTACAGGAAAGCTTCATTTGAAAAAGAATTAAATCTGAAAGTTTTCAAACGCATCATTAGAGCTAATGTCTTTATTCATTGAAAACATCTGAATATAAGATGCCAAATCTTTTAAACTATAAAACTCGAATATAACCATTATTTCGGCTTCTATATCGAAACTTACTTCAATTAGATTTATTAACTTCAAGGCCAATAACGAGTGTCCACCTAACTCAAAAAAGTTCGCACTCGCACTGATGTCTTCTGCCGGTAACCCCAGAAGCTCTGACCAAATATTCACCAGAGTAGTTTCTGTCTCGCCCACTGGAGCTAGGTATTCTGACTGAGCCGCGACAAAGTCCGCAGCAGGAAGCGCCTTTCTGTCTATCTTGCCGTTCGGGGTTAATGGCCATTCTTCCAGTACCACCAAGGCCGCCGGTACCATGTAATCCGGTAACTCAACACGTAACGCCTTTTTGACATCTCGTTGCCATTGCCCCTCATCCTCCACAAGAGTCTCTGCCACCACATAACCTATGAGCAGCTTCTGACCTGAGACATCTTCCTGAGCCAACACTAAGCTACCCGATACGCCATTTAATGACGATAACTGCGCTTCTATCTCGCCCAACTCTATCCTAAAACCGCGTATTTTTACCTGATTGTCAATTCGACCTAAATACTCTAAATTACCGACCGGTAAATAGCTCACCAAATCGCCGGTTTTATACAAACTGTCATAACCCTTGGTCTTATAAGATTCACTGGCAAAATGATTAGCAATAAAACGCTGC
>JABSOJ010000581.1 GCA_013216005.1 Alteromonadaceae bacterium
GGTGCATAAACTCAATAGTAGACCAAGAAAAATATTGGGGTTTAAAACGCCTTACGAGGCATTTAAAGAATTTACTGACATAGATGTTGAAAAATTATTGGGTTATGCACTTATCACTTGAATTCAGGATACATGACTATCGAATTTGACCCAACCGAACATCCACATCGACGATATAATCCATTAATCGATGAATGGGTATTAGTCTCTCCACATAGAGCAAAGCGACCTTGGCAAGGGCAGGTAGAAAAGCTTGATGAAGATCAAAAGCCTATTTATGACAAAGAATGCTTCTTATGTGCTGGAAATACTCGCATCAATGGTGAAGTCAACGATGATTATAAAGAAACGTTTGTCTTTACCAATGATTTTGCCGCTATCAAACAAGACACTCCTATGGTTAAAAGTGAAGATCCACTTTTTAAAATGGCCACAGAGCAGGGTGAGAGCCGTGTTATCTGTTTTTCACCTGACCATAGCAAGTCCTTGCCTCAGCTATCCGTAAAGGAAATCTCTAATATCGTCGATACGTGGCAGAGTCAATGTGAAGAATTAGGGGAAATGTATTCATGGGTTCAGATTTTTGAAAATAAAGGCAGTGTTATGGGCTGTTCTAATCCACACCCTCATGGACAGATTTGGGCACAACAACAATTACCGACCTTAGTGATGAAAAAACAAAAGGCGCAGCAGGCTTATTTGGATCAACATGGCAGTAATTTATTGCAAGACTATGTTGTAAGGGAAGTCGAAAATAAAGAGCGTATTGTTGTGTCAAATGAAGATTGGTTAGTAGTCGTGCCGTATTGGGCTGCATGGCCGTTTGAAACTTTACTACTACCTCGCTTTGACGTGTCACGTATAACTGATCTGAATGCAGCACAAAAATTATCCCTCGCTGATATTCTTAAACAAATCACCATCAAGTACGACAATTTATTCAATTGTTCTTTTCCTTATTCAATGGGGTGGCACGGTGCACCATTTGATGGTGAACAACATGATGAATGGACATTACACGCCAGCTTTTTCCCGCCGTTATTAAGATCTGCCACTGTGCGTAAATTTATGGTGGGTTATGAAATGATGGCCGAAGCTCAACGTGATCTCACCGCAGAACAAGCTGCACAAAGGTTACGTGATGTATCGGATACCCATTATAAGGAGCAAAGCTAATGGCTCAACAAGTTCCAGCACACCAAATATCAATAGAAAAGAGCTTTGATCAAAAAGAGCTTGTGCAACAATTATTTGAACAGCAGTTTCAGCGCTCAGCAGAAGTAATTTCTCATGCACCTGGTCGAGTAAATTTAATTGGTGACCATACTGATTACAATGACGGTTTTGTCCTTCCAGCGGCCATTAATTATGGCACTACCATTGCGGCATCGGCTCGTGAAGATAAGGTCGTTAAAGTTTATGCCCACGATTGTGACCAACAAATTAATGAATTTACCCTGAGTGAGATAGTCTTTGATCAGCAGATGATGTGGAGTAATTATGTTAAAGGCACGTTACAAGCATTAATGAAAAAACACCCTGATATTAATGGCGCAAACCTAGTGGTTACCGGTAATGTTCCTCAAGGCGCTGGTTTAAGTTCATCAGCCAGTTTTGAAATTGCCATCTTAAAAACGTTTGCTCAGCTTTATCAATTGGATCTTGATGGCATCAGTGCGGCCCTCATAGGACAACAAGCAGAGAATAATTTTGTTGGTTGTAACTGTGGCATTATGGATCAACTTATCTCAGCAATGGGGCAGCAAGGTCATGCCATGCTGCTAGATTGCAAAGACTTATCCTTTGAAGATGCACCAATTCCAGATGATTTAACGCTGTTTATTGTTAATTCCAATGTAAAACGCGGCTTGGTTGATAGTGCGTATAACTTAAGACGTCAGCAATGTGAAGCGGTGGCCAAGTTTTTTGGTGTTTCTGCTTTGCGGGAAGTTAGCATGGCACAGCTAAATTCAGCTCAAGAGAAAATTGAGCCAGAATTGTTCAAACGTGCACGTCACGTTGTTAGTGAAAATGCCCGTGCGTTTGTTACCTTAAAGGCGCTTTAAAAATAATGATATGGCAACAATCAGTGTCGCGATGAAGGAATCTCATATTTCATTACGTGATGATTTTGAAGTGACCACTAAGGAAATGGATGGCTTGGTTGAAATGATTGATAGTGTCTTAGGTACTGATGGCGGCGTACGTACGACCGGTGGCGGTTTTGGTGGTTGTGTTGTTGCTTTAGTACCAACAGCTATGGTCGAACAAGTAAAGGATGTGGTTAATAACAACTATGAGAAAGAATTTGGTTTAAAGGCAAGTATTTATTTATGCATTGCAACGCAAGGTGCATTTAGATAGTTGGCTACAAGTAACAACTGAATAATAAGAATAACTGGCTAAATATAAAAATTATAACTAAAAGTAGAAGGTGAACAAATTATGGATTTTGCAAACAAATTGGGGACGATAGATAGTACAATTTTTATTGTCTACGTTATAGGCCTGTTGTCAGCAATTCTCGGTGATTTAACATTTACTGAGATAAAACAACATTTATAGCCATTTCTCATTTTCTGTCGTACT
>JABSOJ010000582.1 GCA_013216005.1 Alteromonadaceae bacterium
AGCCGTGTGCGGGGAAACTCGCATGCACGGTTCTTAGGAGAGCCAGCGACAGTAATGTCGCTGGCTTATCCGACAAACACCGACCCTATAGAGAACAATTCATATTATAAAATGGCTGATTTTTTTGATTTTGAATACATTAACATTGCGTAAAAGTTAAAAAATGACAATGATTATTTGTTATGGCAATAAAGGTTTCGTTTTATCAGTAGATTAAAAATCAGGTGATTTCCTATTTTTCATAAACTATGTTTGATGAATAAATAGACAACCCTTTAAAAACAAGGGTTTTAGCGCAATAAAAGCTTTACATTAGGTAAATATACTTCGTATAAGGCTTAGCTCGAATCGCCTGTTTTAGGGCGTTTGCGAGCAATAAAAGTTTATTTCTTAAGTTACAATACAAATTCGGTGTAAGACGCTTGTTTTCATCGCTTTTCTATTTTTCAAAAAAGGACTAAATAAAGTTGACAAAAATTCAAAAAAATCCTGCTGAGGTTTTTATTTGTTCCCTAACTACCCAAGTTTCCGTTAGAAATACCAAATCAACACTAAATACCATTGCAAAATTTATGGGTTTTGAATCCATAAAAACTTACCCGTGGCATGAAGTTAATTATGTGCATTTAATCGAATTAAAACGTCATTTGATTGATCGGGGTCTTATGCCTAATTCAATAAATACCTATCTTACCGTATTTAAAGGAGTCGTCCGTGAAGCTTGGAGACTCGGCATTATTGATATTGATACTTATATGAAAGTTAAAGACGTAAAGCGTCTTAAAGGCAACTCCAGTGTAAAAGGTCAGGCATTAACAGCACCAGAAGTTAACAAGTTGGTTAATTACAAAAATCGAACCGATAAGATAAGGGAAATAAGAGATTCCGCTATGATAGCCGTATTATATGGTGCAGGGCTAAGAAATAGTGAGCTGCTTAATTTAGACCTGTCTGATTACATAGACGAAGATAAAAAAATCATTGTAAAAGGTAAGGGCGGTTTCATCCGCTTTATGTTTTTACCTGAGTTTTCAATAAAAGCACTAAACAAATGGATTGATAAAAGAGGCTATTTTGAAGGGGCTTTATTTAGTCGCATGATTATAGGCAACATAATAACTGAACACAGATTATCGGCTGGTACTATTTCTTTAATTATTGAAAGAAGGTGTGAACAAACTGGTATAAAGAGAATAACACCACATGATTTAAGGCGATCATATGCTACAAATTTAATTAGTAGTGGTGTTGATATATTTACCGTTCAGAAGTTAATGCGGCATGCTGGTATTGAAACGACCAGAAGGTATGACATGAGAGGGGAGGAAGTTAAAAAGGCTGCTGTTGATATGTTGCCGTTTTAAATATATGATGCTGATTATAAGGTAAATAAGAAATTTAGGGACGGAGGGTCGATTCCCCCCCGCTCCACCACACAATACCCTTTACAATCAATAGGTTGTAGAGGGTTTTTTATTTACGGTCCACTTTTTGTCCACATTTTGAAAATTTCTAATAATTAAACCTTTTAATTAGCATTGATATATTAAAGATCACAAATTAAAAAACAAAAAATAAGGATTGTTTGATGACTATTTCAACAGAATTTATACTTTTAATAGATAAGATGAAAAAGTATAAATTTTTTTCTCACAAAAAAAGTTTTTTCCAATTATTAATCGTTTGGTTTTCGTTCATCATCATAATTTTAATTTCAATATTTCTTGCCTATGGGATAAGTGAAGATGAAAAGTACATAGGTTGTATGTCTGCAATTTGCTATAAAACATTTATAGAAAGTTACAAACTTCCCATTGGTATTATGTCCTTATTAATTCCAGTTGGTGCATTATTTGCCGCGCAACATCGTTCTGAACAATATATTGCACAAATAGATAAAATGGAAAATCAAAATAATTTTATTAATTACTATAAGCATTTAGAAGAGTTTAATGAATATATTAAAAATAATGAATTACTCAAAGACGTATCTAAAGTAAGAAAAACACATATAGCCCTATTTAGAAATATTAGAAAAGGTGATTATGAAATACAATTTACCACTGTTTTACGAATTAATAGTATATTGGTAAATATATATGACGATATCAAAGATTTAGAAAACCTCGAATTAAATGACAACAATTCTGATGAAAATAATATTCATGAAATATGTACGTTATTACAAGATTCTATAAAAGTCTTATCCAATCATTTATATCTTAATATAAATTTAGACACTGTATGTGTATCAATAGAACCTGAAGAAAATAGAAATCTAGATAGGACAGTCATATTAAAAAATTATCATTCATTAATTAAAGATTTAAATCAAATTATTAATACATTATGTGAATTTGATCATAGCTTTGACACTCCAAAAATCATGGATAAATTAAAAACAATGTCTTTCAAACAAGATGAACACTATTATGAAGGCGAAAGATTAATCCAGACTCCCATTCTAAAATAACGATACTGTCCGAATAATTTTTTGCTTCCAAAAGTAAATGAAATTATTGCACGTATTGCAGGAGATTTGGTGGATGCAATGGTGACGTTTGTTAATCGATTAACTTATGCTAAT
>JABSOJ010000583.1 GCA_013216005.1 Alteromonadaceae bacterium
ATAATACTGATGCAAAATCAGAATGGCTCGGAGGTTGGCGCGAAGCCATGACAGACCGAAGTATGGGATTATACAAATAACCTTTCCTAAGTACATGCAAAAGACACATTAAAAGTCCTCGCCGAGGGCTTTTTGAGTTAATAATTCTGCTGTTTAGAGTTTTACGATTTGAAATTTAAAATTTTCAATACTAATTTACTATTTTTTATATCCGGTCCGCTTATTGGTTTGGTTATATTTGCTTCATTTATAGTGAATGACAATTTAAGGATTGTCCAAAATAATTCTGATATAAATACGCTCATTCAATTAAGTATTGTGAATAGTGCCTTGGTACATGAATTACAAATAGAGCGGGGTATGAGTAATGTTTATATTCAGTCTAAAGGGCTTGAGTTTAAATATGAATTAAACAAACAGCGACAAGCAAGTGATTTGGCTTTTAAACAGCATCAAGCGTTCTTTAAACAATTTATTTTATCTGCTGATGATGTTGATGTTTGGGGAGAACAGCCTGAAGTAGATGGTTCTGAGGTAAATGGTACTGAGGTAGATGGTTCTGGGGTAAATGGTTCTGAGGTAGATGGTTCTGAGACAGATGGTACTGAGGCAGATGGTACTAAGATAAATGGGTCAGAGCTAAATAGTAAAGGAGTATTGTTGAGCTTAGCTATTAATTCCGAGCATTTAAATTCTTTAGCAAAAATAAGATCTCAAGTCGATAATCTCTCCACCACAAGTCAAAACTTAATCTCTTTTTATAGTAATTTGAACACAGTGTTAATGAATGTAATTATCCCAACGGTCAAACTTGCCAATAAAGAAGGAATAAGTAATTTATTACAGGCTTATTTTAATTTGATTCAAGCGAAGGAATACGCAGGATTAGAACTCGCTTTTTTGTCGAAGATGCCGGAAAAAGATAATTTTACCCATACTAATTTGCAGAATTATATTAGAGTGCAAACGGCACAGCAGTTAAATCTGGAAGCTTTTCTGATGCTTTCTGATATATCGATAAAACAATTTTATCAGCAGACAATGTCGGTAAAATCTGTATCAAAGGCTAAAAAACTACGTGATTTCGTGTTAAACAATATTGATAACTTTGATCCCAATTCTGATGTTGAATTTGATGGAACCTCTTGGTTTGAACATGCCAGTCAAAGAATTAACCTATTAAAAAAAGTAGAAAACTTCAGTGTTGAAAAAATCAAGAAACTCACGCTTATTTCTGCGGACAAAGCCAAAAACAGGCTTTTTTTTAGTTTACTCTATTGTCTGCTGGCAATAAGTTTGACCGTTGTTTTGTATTATCAATTAGCAAAGTCTCTTAAAAAACAAAGGTATAGTCAGAGGCTGTTGAAAAAGTTCAAGATGATCGTAGATAATTCGCCTAACTTTATTTTCATAACGACTCCGGATGGCTTCATTGAATACAGTAATAAACAATGTTTGACAATGACAGGATACAACAGCGATGAAATTATGGGTAAAAAACCGAAGGAGTGGAAAGCAGAACAAACACTCAATGCTGTTTACGATGATATTGAGTTAACGACCAGTAGTGGTCAGAGATGGACAGGAGAGTTATTGAATAAACATAAAAACGGGACACTTTATTGGGCAAAGTCAGCAATATTCCCCGTTAAATCAAATCAGGGGCAAATATTACACATCATTGGCATTCAGGAAGATGTGACCCAGAAAAAGTTAGATCAGGAATCGATAAAGCATATGGTAAATCATGATCCACTAACAGGTTTACCATCATTAAGGCTGGGTAAAGACAGGTTGGAGCAGGGGATCCTCAGCGCACAACGACATAAGATGATTATGGCTCTGATGTTTATTGATCTTGATGGCTTTAAAACGGTTAACGATGAATATGGCCATACCGCAGGAGACGCTGTACTTAAAGAAATTGGGTCCAGAATTGTTACTGAGCTTCGTTTAACCGATACCATTGCGCGTATTGGCGGGGACGAGTTTATGGTAGTACTAACGAATGTGAAAGATCCTCAGGCAATTGATAGAGTTGCAACAAAAATTTTAAACAAATTGCAAGCACCTTTTTATTATCAGGATATTACAATGAGCGTAGGTGCTAGTATTGGAATAGCCTTATGCCCTTTAGACGGCACAACCAGTGAAGAGCTGTTGACGAAAGCAGATCAAGCGATGTATTCGGTTAAAAAATCAGGTAAAAATAATTATGCTTATTATGAAGGTTGAAAATGTTAATGCACTTGTTTAAATGTACTTGTTTAAATGTAGCTGTTTAGATGCAGTTGCTCGACCCTGATTTAACACTTTCCAATTTCAGTCTTTACGTAATCGTACGGTCGGCTGATCCAAAAAATAGCATAATCTCATATCAGTTAGCATAAGTAACTGGCCATTTTTAGATGGTCTAAATGTCCAATAATTGCGTTGTTTTCAATCCCAACAGGCAGCTTGTTAATAAACGGATTGAACTTACTAGAGATACAGGTGGTTATATGAAAACTGGCACTGACCATATAGGCTAAATTAGGGTTACAGTTCAACAATGTTTTCTGTTAATTTACATGAGTTCAAA
>JABSOJ010000584.1 GCA_013216005.1 Alteromonadaceae bacterium
CAAATGATTGGATTGATAAATGGAAGACCGTTGTACTAAATAGTGTACAATAAAACTATTGCTGTGACACTTCCTTTGGCTTTTATATACCACAATATGATGATTTATATCTTTATTTTACGGAAGGCCCCACCACAAGTGATTTTATCGTCGACCAACTGGAGGAGATTTGGCCAATATTGCGTGATAAATACAAGGTCAATATACTGACTATTAACGCGGACAATGGCACAGACAATAGCAGTCACCGCACCCAGTATATAAAGCGACTAGTCGAGCTGTCAGAGAAATATCATATCACGATACAGCTCGCTTACTACCCACCTTATCATAGCAAATATAATCCGATTGAAAGGGTTTGGGGGACTTATGAAAATCATATCAATGGTGATATTATGGATACCGTTGATACCACGTTAAAGTTTGCAGAAAGTATGAAATACAACGGAAAAAGCCCTTATGTGAAATTCGTTGATAAAGTGTATGAAAAAGGTGTAAAGGTAACGGAGATAGTGATGAAAACCTATAACCAGTTTGTGGATAGATTACCAAAACTAGAAAAATGGTTTTTAACGATTAAGACTCCGGCTGTTGATTGATTATTTATTTCGAGTCCCCTAAGGCCGTATATCCGGTAATAGTGCCATTTTTTTCCAGACGGTTCATACGATTTTGAATGGTCGCTCGTGATACCTGAATCTTCTTGGCCAGCATGGAAACCGATAGTCTGGCATCCGACCTAAGTAGACTGATAAGTTGACGATCAATGTTATCGAGTTCTTTCATAATGATAGTCCTAGCTTGCATATTGATATGTTATGTGACGATTTTAAAGTGTTATTGTACTAATTAGTAGCTAAAAACTATGCCAAAATGGTGGTTACAGATTATAGATATGTGGTGCAAAAATGAAAAAAAGCTATGCGGGCTCATGTGCTTTGCTGACGAGCTTTCCCATTCAAGCTAGTGTGTTGACCTTTGATCAGAAATTAGATCAATTATTGCAACCAGTTGCAGAATTGTTTACCAGTATTATTTTTTATAGTGTGGAGGTAGCAGGTGTTCAATTTCCACTTATTGTTGCCTGGCTAATTCTGGCAGCATGTATTTTTACTTTCTATTTCAATTTTATTAATATTCGCGGTTTTAGTCATTCCTGCAAGGTTATTCGCGGTGATTATTCTGATCCAAATGATCCTGGTGAACTGAGTCATTTTCAAGCGTTGACTACAGCACTTTCTGGTACCGTTGGTTTAGGAAATATTGCCGGTGTTGCTATTGCAGTGTCGATTGGTGGTCCCGGTGCTACATTTTGGATGATTATTGCTGGTTTTCTGGGTATGTCGACCAAGTTTCTGGAATGTAGTCTAGGAGTTAAATATCGGCGTATTAACCCACAAGGGCTGGTGCATGGTGGCCCTATGTATTATCTCAGAGACGGATTGTCGGAACTTGGCTTTGGTAAGTTAGGTAAGGTACTGGCAAGTTTTTTTGCTGTCTGTTGTGTCATTGCTTCACTATGTGGTAGTAACATGCTGCAATCAAATCAAGCCTATCAACAATTTGTGATTGCTATGGGCGGCGAGAGTAGCTTTTGGGTCGATAAAGGTTGGTTATTTGGCAGTGTACTGGCCCTTGTTATTGGAGGGGTAATTATCGGCGGGGTCAAAAGCATTGCCAAGGTAACCGAAAAGGTCGTCCCGTTTATGGCTGGTTTATATCTTGCGGCAGCCTTATTTGTTTTGACTTATCATTATGCTGAAATTCCTCATGCGATAAGCCTGATTGTAAATGGCGCATTTAATCCTGACGGAGTGGCTGGTGGCATTATTGGCGTACTGATACAAGGTTTTAAACGTTCGGCTTTTTCCAGTGAAGCCGGGGTTGGCGCAGCGTCCATTGCACATGCTGCAGCATCAACCAAAGAACCAATCCGTGAGGGTTATGTCGCCTTACTTGAACCTTTTATCGATACGGTAGTTATTTGTACCATCACAGCTTTAGTTATAGTTATCACGGGGGCTTACCAAAGTGGAGAAGGTATAGACGGTGTCGCATTAACCTCAAGTGCTTTTGCCAGTGTGATTTGGTGGTTTCCTTACGTTTTAAGTGTGGCGGTATTAATGTTTGCCATATCAACTATGATTTCATGGGCTTATTATGGTTCTATTGCCTGGAGCTTTCTGGTTGGGGAGTCAAAATTACTTGATTTGATATATAAAGTTGTCTTTTGCTTTTTCACGATTATTGGTGCGTCGGTCAGCCTTGATGCGGTTATTGCAATTTCTGATTCAATGTTTTTCTCTATGGCCATCGCGAATATTATTGGTCTGTACTTATTAGCGCCTGGCATTAAACGTGATCTAAGGTGTTATCAAAAAAGATTTTGTTAAAGTGAGTATAATTTTTAGGCTCTGTTGTAGCTAATTGTTGTCTATACTTATAACTCAAGTTTCGGAGTTCAAAAAAACCAAATAAAAGCACTTAAGCGTATGATTTACAGGAGGTTGACGCCTCATTGTGATAAAATACTAGTTAACTAGACAAAGAATAAAATCACAAGAGACATCACATGAAT
>JABSOJ010000585.1 GCA_013216005.1 Alteromonadaceae bacterium
AAAACTACAACAAGGTTGAAAAAGCCAAAAAAATCGACGATAAATTGGTAAGAAATGGCCATATTTCGACAGCCTAGACCTGACCCCCATTCCTTTTAAAGGGGGGCAGGTTGCTTTTATAAGGATACTTTTTTTCACGTTGATAGGACGACGAAATCTCAAAAACAACTTTCCTTTTATGATGCTGTCGTTTAAATCCCCAACCTCGCCTTAACCCGTAGCCTGTCTTGTTTAATCTTATATTAACCTAGCCACCCACCTCATGATTGAAGATAGACGTATAATTCGTCTTGAATATCGTGTCCTTGTTTGAGAGTAGTCATTTTTATAGCAGACAATAAAAATCACTAATTTGCAAAGTTTTTGCAAAGTGTTTAAATGTTCTTGTATCTTATTGTAATTAAATGATAATTATAAACACGCTCTATTCAAAATCCGTTATCGAAAGACGTGGCGGTTCGAGTTCGCCCACCGGTACCATTATATGAAAGCCCTGCTCATGCTCTTTATTAAGAGATGGGAGGGGCTTTTTTATAAAGAGGAACTTAACTTTAAAAATAATCATAAAGAAATATTTGAAGAGCTGCATGTATCCCAAAATCCGTTATTACCATTGAATTTATCGTTCAAGCAGGATTTGTTTTCAGGAAATATAGTAGGAGGACTGGCTAATTTTATACAAGATCATATTGATATCCCACAAACTGATTTACAAGAATATCTGCATAAGTTACTGTTCTTTAGGGGCACAAACTGGGATGATCGTTTTTATAAAAGTATTGATAAGGATGAAAGGCGCCTTGTATTACGAAATTTGCTACTGGGTTTTCTCAAAAGTCGAGTACCTAGCTTTATCATGGATAAAATTGAGCATGAGAATGAAGATAACTTACTGGCACTTTTTTTAAGTCTTTACTATCATGGTGGTGCCTTTGCAGGAAATGCCTTTACGGAAACCATGGAAAAATATCTTCAGCTAGCGCTGCGTACGAAGATAGATTTTAGTCGGCCTGTCACTTTTAAGGAATTACCGCTAAATTTTCACGTTGTGGCGTCCGATCTGTCCTCAAATCGTTTAATTAGTTTTCCTAATGATTTACTGAATTATGGTTATCAAGATAAAGATGAAAAGCTTGATAATTATTACCTCAACTTTCCAGTAGCTGAGGCTGTGCGCGCTAGCATGAGCATTCCTTTTGTTTTTCAGACATATATATTAAAGAACCCAACCACAGGACAATAATATCAATTGGTTGATGGTGGCATGTTATCCAATTTCCCTGTTGCTGAATTTAACAATAACAAGTCAAATACTCCTATCTGTGGTTTTCGTCTTGGCCTGGATAAAACAATTCCAAAACTTAATCAAAGTGGCATGTCGTATATCTCAGCGCACCTTGACACTATGATGAATGCTCATGATGAAGTTATGCTCAAATACTTAAGTGACAAAGTAATAGTAATAGATATTGATTTGAGTATAAGTCGTAATGTTAATGTAACCAAAAACCTGCAAGTCGATACTGAATCTCTAAAAACTGCACAGAATGATTTACAAAAACTTGAACAATTTAGAGACGCGCTTAAGACAAAAAGCGAACAACTGCCACAAGATAAGTTAGCTCAAAGTTACTTTGATAAACATATCAATTCAGTAACCGCACCAATTAATGAGTTAAAGCAAAAAATAGTTGAATTGGCTCGCTCGGAAAGCACAAAGCTAGACTGTGGCACACTAGACTTTAACTTAACAGTTCAGCAAAAGCAGGAACTGCATAACAATGGCAAAGCGGCAGCGGAACAGAGTCTAAGTAGGGTTAAGCATATGTTAGCAAATAAATGAAATTCATGGTTTCGGAAGTCAAACTCTGTTTTAGATTCTTTTCGTCCATCACTAAACTGGTGGAAGTTCGTTGGTATGTGCTTTTAAGCTGAGTCACAGGTATATCACAGAGTTGCTTGCCGAACGCAGTGTTGCAGGTAGACCAGGCGACAATTCATTGTTGGGTTTCTGAATACACATTTTGGTCAGATGGTTATTTTGCAAATACAGTTAGTAAGCATGGTGATGAATCGTTAATTAGAAATTATGTCAAAAACCACGGAAGTGATGACAAATATGGAGTTACATGATTTAAATCAATTAACTTTTTTTGAATTGCCGCTTTGCGATAACTGAAAGTTTTTGGATTAATTTCATTTTCTCGAAAGTATTCAACAATCGTCAGGTTGCTGGACTACTGTCTTTTAATTATGATTTACCAATCTTCAATTGTACGTGTACCCATAATATTTTCCCCAGTATTAATCTGAGAAATAGGTAGAGGTTCTTATCGATTATCGGAATGTGTGGATAGGACGACATTTACTATTTATTAAAAGCTCTCATTGTTAGATACATACAGCACACACGAAATCAAGAAAAGAATAATGTCTAGAGGAATCAACTAAAGTTTGAAATTTGATTCGCCCTGAGGGCCAGGGCAAAAGGGTCTTAATTAACCAATTGTCAACCCGACCATGAGTACCTTCATCATATAGTCATCGTCCCAACCCGATTTTAAACGTTTATT
>JABSOJ010000586.1 GCA_013216005.1 Alteromonadaceae bacterium
TTTAAATTCACTCAATCAAGTTCATGTCACCATAGTATAGATTATAACCACTTAAAACTAAAGTTATGACGCTTCCATGGATTGAAGAGCAACTACGAGAGAAGCGTCAAAAGAAGACTGTTAAAGAAGTTATCGATGAATTTATCGAACGTGTTTTGATCATTAACAGAAAAAGGCCTAAGCAGCCTATAAGAATGTTAACTATAGATGTCTTGCCTATTATAGGGAAGCGTCTTATTGCTGATATTAGCCGAAAAGATATTTTAAAAGTTACCGATATTATGGTTAATAGGGGAGCTAAAGTCGCAGCTAATAGAACGGTTACTTTATTAAAACAACTATTTGATTATGCAGAGGGAAGGGAATATGTAACATCCAACCCTGTACATGGCCTTAAAAAAATCCATATTGGTGGTAAAGAAATATCTAGAGATAGAGTATTAGACCTGAGTGAATTAACAATATTACTGAATTCTCTATCTGAGTGGAATACACATCAAAGTAATAAGTTGGCGGTTCATTTTGTACTCTCATGTGGTCAGCGAATTGGTGCCGTGTTTTGTGCTAAATGGGCTGATATTGATTTTAAGAAAGAAATTTGGACAATTCCTGCAAGTTCTGAGCATTATTTCACTAAAAGCGATGAAGAACGAAAACTACCTTTATCATCTTTAATGATTGAGTTATTAACAAAACAAAGAGAATTTTCTGGGAACTCAGAATTTGTTTGGCCTGCCGTTACCAATCCCTTGAAGGTCATGATAAAAGATACGTTAAGCAGTGTAATACAGCGTAATAACTTTGGAGAACTGGATCATTGGACGGCTCATGATTTAAGGCGAACTGTGGTGACACATATGGCTGAAATGTCTATTCCTTTTCAGGTTTCTGAAAAAATAGTTGGGCATAAAATAGCGGGTGTTATGGCTGTTTACAATCGATATAATTATTTAGAAGAACAACGAGATGCTCTTAATCAATGGGCTAAACGTATCGATATAAATAATCTTCTTTTGGTAGGAGATTAGGTTAATAAATTCATTTCTCAATATTATTACCGCTTTAAACAACGAATAAAATAAGCTGTACTTGATATAATGAAAATATAGGTATAATAAACTTAACTTGTATTCAGGTGATCAGCGCCTGAATTTTAAATTTAAAGTAAATAAGTACAGCTAATTATGACAATAAACACTCCACAATCCGAGAATGTACTAAATGATAGCCAGAAGTCTGAGCTACTTATTTTGAAAGATCGTTTTAATTCGTCACTTCTAGATATTATGAACTCATCAGGAAAATACAACGCTAGCTTAGATTTACTTAATGTATGGCCTGAAACGAATAACTTACCTGAGTTATATAACCAACTGACAGAGCTTAAGGAGTGCCTTGATAGTTTCAGACCGCTCAATTCAAGCATGGTTAAAAATCTGAACAAAGAACTAGATATCAAGTATACCTACGAATCAAATTGTATCGAAGGTAATTCATTAACGCTGGGTGAAACTGACCAAGTCATTAATACAGGTTTAACCATTGGTGGTAAGCCGCTTGTAGACCATTTAGAAGCGATTAATCATCAAGAGGCTATCCAATATATTCGTGAATTGGCTAAGGATGAAATAGAGCTTTCAGAACGTGAAATCAAAAATGTTCACTCACTTATCCTTAAAGGTATTCAAGACGAACATAAAGGCCAATATAGAAAACAGCCAGTATTTGTAATGCAGCAAGATGGCAGCAAGCATGAATTTCCACAGCCATATATTCTGCCTAAATTGATGGAAGACTTTTTCCTATTTTTTAATGAAAATAAAAACACTTTACATCCTGTTGAAATGGCGGCACACCTTCATCAAAAGTTAGTGAATATTCATCCTTTTATTGATGGTAATGGCCGTACTTCAAGATTAGTTATGAATTTGTACTTGTTTCAACATGGCTACCCAGTAACAGTTATTGATTCAGAAATGAGTAAACGTAAAGAATATTACACTGTGTTATCAAATTACCGTGGCGTTATCAGTGGTGGTGATAGCAAACCCTTTCAGTTGTTTGTCGCTCAAAAAGCAAAAGAGTCATTGATTGAACAACTAAACTTTTTTTCTCAGGATGGTACAGACGAGGGAAAAGTAAAGGGTTATCAATTTTTTAAGAAAGTTGAAAGTTTGCTGAAAAATTAAATATAGAAAACACTTTGGGTATTATGTAAAAATGATAATTCAAAGTGTTTTTTATTTGAGTTCAGATTATTGACTCCCAAGACTAGGGTACTGAAACTACATGGCTTTGAAAGGAATGTTAAACAATTTCCAAAGCTATCAATGACCAGTTTTACCGAAAACCTGATTATATTTATCTATTGAAACCATTCATATTTATTTTTTATGGATGTTTGTAGTACAAAGCGAAATATAAATACTACTGATTACTTTGTTTTAGGATAAGGTTTTTTATGGAAAATTATAATATTTGCAACCTATCCTTTAGTGAGCTTCCGACAAGATAGCGTGACTTAACAGATTTCTTTAAAGAAGGCCCTTTATTAAAATTTTCCACAGCAAAA
>JABSOJ010000587.1 GCA_013216005.1 Alteromonadaceae bacterium
GGTGCCGGATCAATACCTTCCAGGTTAAATTGACCTAAAGATTTATTCGATGCAGCTTGCTTACGCTCACCTTGAACCACATGAACAGTAACCGCAGCCTGGTTATCATCAGCTGTTGAGAATGTTTGCGATTGCTTAGTAGGAATAGTGGTGTTTCTATCGATAACTTTCGTCATCACGCCACCCATTGTTTCAATACCAAGCGATAAAGGTGTTACATCCAATAATAATACGTCTGTTACATCACCAGAAAGCACACCCGCTTGAATCGCTGCACCTGAAGCTACTGCTTCATCCGGGTTAACATCTTTACGAGGCTCTTTACCGAAGAAATCAGTAACAGCTTTTTGTACCATTGGCATACGTGATTGACCACCAACCATGATAACATCATCAATATCACCCGTTGATAAATCAGCATCTTTCAATGCTTTTTTAAGCGGTTCTAAAGTAGCTTTAACCATGTCTTCTACTAAAGATTCTAATTTTGCACGTGTCACTTTAATGTTCATGTGCTTAGGACCGCTGGCGTCAGCCGTAATGTATGGCAAGTTAACATCTGTTTGTTGTGCAGAAGAAAGCTCACATTTTGCTTTTTCAGCAGCTTCTTTTAAACGTTGCATTGCTAATGGATCAGACGTTAAATCCATACCTTGGTCTTTTTTGAATTCAGCTACCAAATAATTAATTAAACGGTTATCGAAATCTTCACCACCTAAATGAGTATCACCGTTAGTCGCCAGTACTTCAAAAGTGTGTTCACCGTCCATTTCATCAATTTCAATAATTGAAATATCAAATGTACCGCCACCTAAGTCATATACAGCGATAACTTTATCACCTTCTTGCTTATCCATACCGTAAGCAAGGGCAGCAGCCGTTGGTTCGTTGATAATACGTTTAACATCTAAACCAGCAATACGGCCAGCATCTTTAGTTGCTTGACGTTGTGAATCATTGAAATAAGCAGGAACTGTGATAACAGCTTCAGTTACTGTTTCACCTAAAAAGTCTTCTGCTGTTTTTTTCATTTTTTTCAAAACTTCAGCAGAAACCTGTGGTGGCGCCATTAATTCGCCTTTAGTTTCTACCCATGCATCACCATTATCAGCTTTCTTAATACCAAATGGCATAATGCTGATATCACGTTGCACTTCTTTATCTTCAAAACGTCGACCAATTAGACGTTTAATTGCATATAAAGTATTTGTTGGGTTAGTAACCGATTGACGTTTAGCAGGTTGCCCTACTAATGTTTCACCTTCCGCTGTATATGCAATAATTGAAGGAGTTGTACGATCACCTTCTGCATTTTCAATAACACGAACGCTATCACCATCTAAAACCGCAACACAAGAATTTGTTGTCCCTAGGTCAATACCAATCATTTTGCCCATCTTGAGGATCTCCGAATAATATAAAAATTGATTAAATTTGCTCTTGAATACTAAATGGGGACATGAAAAAGCTTTTCAATAGAAAACGTAAAAAAATGTTACTTTTTTAAACGAAGCACGGTTTTTGATTTGCTTTAGGTTTTGTTTCAGGTTTGTTTCAGGTTTTGTTTTGTATAGCTTTTTATTGGTATAAAAAATAAAGCCCGTAAAAACGGGCTTTAACTAAATCTAAATTCAATTATTACAACATTATTTCATATTCACTAACATGTTTGATGGCTCTTCCAGAAAAGATTTCCATAGGTTACAGAACCTCGCAATGCTGCCACCGTCTATAACACGGTGATCGCCAGACCAGCTTACTTGCATAATACTACGTGCTTCCACTTCACCGGCATCATTAAAACGCGGTAATGTCTGCAATTTACCTAAAGCAACAATAGCTGTTTCAGGCTTATTAATAATAGGCGTGGCTATTGTGCCTCCAATTGCGCCGATATTAGAAATGGTGATAGTACCACCTTTTAAATCAGCAGGAGAAACACGGCCGCTACGAGCATCATTGGTTAAGCGGGTAATATCGTTCGCTAGCTCTAGAATTGATTTATTTTGCACCTGTTTAACATTAGGTACCAACAAGCCAACTTTTGAGTCAACAGCCATACCGATATTATGATCGTTAAAATAAGTCAGCTCTGTGCAATCATCATTAACTTGAGAATTAATCACCGGAAATTGTTTCAACGCTAACGACATCGCTTTCATGAAAAAAGGCATCATGGTTAATTTGATATCTTGCTTAGCATAAACTTCTTTAAGCTCTTTACGCAATTTGATCAAATTAGTCATGTCTATTTCTTCACAATAAGTGAAATGAGGAATAGTTGATACTGAGTTAACCATAGCTTTTGCCATAGCTGCTTTTATGCCACGAATAGGCTCAACACGTACACCACCACTTAAGCTTGAAACAGATTGCTCTGAAACTGAAGCTACTGACGTGCTTGCAACACAGGTAAAAGCAACCACATCTTCTTTATACACACGGCCTTTTTTACCTGTACCTGGTACTTCGTGAATATTTACATTTAACTCACGTGCTACACGACGAACGGCAGGACTGGCTACTGCTTTACCATTTGTTGATTTAGCTGCAGGGGCTTGTGTTAAAG
>JABSOJ010000057.1 GCA_013216005.1 Alteromonadaceae bacterium
CACATTGCGGCAAGAAGCTTTAGAATAAGGGAAAGTTCATTCTTAATTGTTAAGAATGAACTCCGAAACTTGAGTTATATGTTGGAAATTAACCAGATGCTAACTTAATAAGATAAGCGGCAGATAATCTGAGACCAATTGCACACAACTGGTAACAAGTTAAAACTGGTATTTCCAACTGATTTATAAAAGCCTTTAAGCGAGCATAACTACTTAAAATTAAGTAGTCGGAAAATAAGAACGGAAATGTTAGATAATTATTTCAAAAAACTTTTGTTTGTTTCAAAATATTAATGGAGTGAGTTTAATTTGATCGGCCAATATTTACGTTTGATTAACTAAAAACAACTTGAAAAAACATTTCCAAGTTGTTTCTTGAGGGGGCTAAATAATTAGGCTGATTTTTTATCTAAACGATATTGATGTAGTAATGGTTCTGTATAACCGTTAGGTTGATTACAACCAGTAAATACCAATTCACACGCAGCTTTAAAAGCAATACTGTTATCAAAATCTTTATGCATCGGAGAATATTCTTTATCCGCTTCATTTTGTTTATCAACTATTTCTGCCATTTTCTTCATACTTGCTAACACTTGTTCTTTGGTACAAATATTATGATGCAACCAATTGGCAATGTGTTGACTTGAAATTCGTAAGGTTGCTCTGTCTTCCATTAAACCGACATTATTAATATCCGGTACTTTTGAACAACCAACACCTTGATCTATCCAACGCACAACATAACCTAATATGCCTTGTGCATTATTTTCTAACTCTTCAAAAATCTCTGTTTCTGTCCAGTCAGTATTTTGAGCTAATGGAATGGTTAAAATATCATCAACAGAGGCGTTTGCACGTTGTGATATTTCATTTTGTAACTTAAAAACATCAACGCTATGATAATGCAAAGCATGTAAAACAGCAGCGGTCGGCGAAGGAACCCACGCAGTATTGGCTCCTGTTTCAACATGATTGATTTTAGTGGCTAACATATTGGCCATTTGATCAGGAATAGGCCACATACCTTTACCTATTTGAGCCTTTGAGCTGAAGCCGCATTCGAGTCCAATATCGACATTGTTGTCTTCGTAAGCACTGATCCACTTGGTTAATTTAATGTCGGCTTTTCTAGCCATTGGGCCCGCTTCCATTGATGTATGGATTTCATCACCCGTTCTATCTAAAAAGCCGGTATTGATGAAAACAACGCGGTCTTTTGCAGCGTGAATACAGGCTTTTAAATTAACACTGGTTCGGCGTTCTTCATCCATAATGCCCATTTTAATGGTAGAGCGTGGTAATTCCAGTGCATCTTCAACGCTTGCGAAAAGCTTATCAGCAAAAGCAACTTCCACAGGACCATGCATTTTTGGTTTAACAATATAAATAGATCCTGTTTGGCTGTTGCCAAGACCGTTATTACTGTCTGAATTTTTTATGCCATGCAGTGCAATTATAGCGGTGATCATCGCATCCATAATACCTTCAGGTACCTGATTACCTTTGGCATCAATAATGGCATTGTTCGTCATTAAATGTCCGACATTTCTGACAAACATTAAACTTCTACCTTTGATGCTAATCGCTTCACCATCAGCTGTCTGGTATTTACGATCCGGGTTCATTACGCGAGTGAATTCTTTTCCGCCTTTGCTGATAGTTTCGGTTAAGTTGCCTTTGATTAAGCCTAACCAGTTGCGGTAACCAATAACTTTATCTTGTGCATCAACGGCAGCAACAGAATCTTCACAATCCATAATGGTTGTCAGCGCAGCTTCAATGGTAATGTCACTGATACCTGCTGAATCAGACTGTGCGATATTGCTGGTATTATCAAAGACAATCTCAAAATGTAAGCCATTGTGTTTGAATAACAGGGTGTCTGGGTTGCTGATATTGCCAGTAAAGCCAATAAAAGCGGTATTGTTAACTAATTTATTTTGAGAGCCGTCTTTCAGTGTTACCACTATTTCTTGTGCTTGAATTTGATAAGCAACAGCATTTTTATGTGATCCGGAAGCCAAAGGTAAAGCTTGATCTAAAAAGTCACGTGCAAATGCAATAACTTTTGCTCCACGCAACGGGTTATAAGGTCCGCTTTTTTCTGCTCCATTGTCGTCGCTGATAACATCTGAACCATAAAGAGAATCGTATAAACTGCCCCAACGTGCATTAACCGCGTTTAAAGCAAAACGTGCATTCATGATTGGTACTACAAGTTGTGGTCCGGCCATTGTTGCCAGTTCTTTGTCAACATTGGTCGTGGAAATTTCAAAGTCGGCAACCTCCGGTACGATATAATTGATATCTTTCAGGAATTGTTTGTAGCTTGCAAAGTTAAATTTATCTCCCTGATTTTGTTTGTGCCAGCTATCAATTTGGCTTTGCATCGAATCACGTGTATCGAGTAATTGTCGATTCTCAGGACTTAGTTCTTCAATTAAAGTTGAAAAATGCTGCCAAAAGCGATCTGAGGAAATAGGGTTGTCAGGTAATACTTCATTTTCGATGAAGTTGAACAATGCTTGATCAACCTGTAAATTTGAGATGGAAATTCGTTGCTTCATATGACTTCACTTATAGTAGAAAACTGCATGAAAGTTTTTATTGCTCAGTTGATTTTCGCTGATATTGAAAATGTATTGCTAATTGGCTACGGATGCAACCGCCGCGTTTGTTAAAATGGTGAAAATTTGATAAATTTCTGGATATTTAGGATGTCAAAAATGATGGTTTTTATTATAACACAGTGAAAAATATCGCAATAAGTTAAATGGTTGATTAAAAGGATCACGAAAAAATAAAGTTATTACTCTAAATGATATCTGTTATTCATGTGGCGAATGAGTGTTGTATTTTTTGTGTTTTTGCTTATGAGGCATGTTTTTATTTTTATGTTTATTCTTTTTAAATTAAAAAGCTGAATAATAGTTGATTGAAAGTAGTCTTAAGCCGAGGCTCTTAATTTTACATGCCTATGCAGTTTGCTCTGGTATTTGGAAAATACCGACAAGATAGAAATAAAACTAGTCGATATTTCTCAAGTTCAGGGTAGTTATCGACCAACCTGAGTGATGTGCATAGGCAAGTAATTTTATGGTTTTGCACAGTTTGTTGTGAATTTATCTATTGAAGCTGGAATATGGCGCTGGAATATTTGATTCAGGTCATTATACCAATTAGCATAAGTAACTGGCCATTTTCAGATGGTCTAAATATCCAATAACTGCGTTGTTTTCAATCCCAATAGCCAGCTATTGCTCAATCAAACGCCTTGTTCTTGAAAATTTATCCTCACTGAAAACAGACCAGTTATTTATGATAATTGGTATTACATGTCTAAGAACAATAGTGATAATTGAGTGATTATTATTGGGCTGATAACCGCTGTGGTCACTGCTGAAACAATCAGTGCCAAGGAACCATAAGCACCGTGCTGATAACTTATTTTGCTGACGGTTGCTGTACCTAATGCGTGGCTGGCTGCGCCGATAGCTAATCCCTGTGCTTTTGCTGAGTGGACCCCAATGAAATGTAACCAGCCTGGACCAAGTAATGCACCAGATAATCCGGCGATAATTATTGCAAACGCTGTTATTGAACTGTTTCCATTTAATTGTTCAGTTAACGCTATGCCTATCGGAGTGGTAACCGATTTTAATGATAAGGATACGGCAATTTCCGGTGCGGCAACAAAAACGATTGTTAGTATAAAACTGACACAAATCGTAATTATAATAGCCAAAGTTAACAGAGACACTATTGTTTTCCATTGATTTTTAATGGTGCTAAGGTGCTGATATAAAGGAAATCCGAGTGCTACCACCGCAGGCTCCAGTAGCCAATTAAGCGGTTTAGTTGCATTGAAGTAATATTCAAAACTGATATCAAAAGCTAACATAAAAGGGATGATAGCGGCTATTGCCAGCAGCATAGGGTTGAACCAAATGGCTGATAATCTTTGCTGTATGGCACTAAATAATTGATAAACAATTAGTGTTGCTGTGATTAATAAAATATCACTGGCAAATTGTGTGAGTGAAATGGAATTCATTGTGAGGGGAACTCACTGTTACTCGATCTTTTATCGTCAGGTTTATGGTCGTTTTTATTGGTCGTTGTATTTGAGGTGATGCGTTCAAACCATAAACCGACGATGCTTAACAATAAAAAAGTGGTGAAGAAAATAATGGCAACGATTGTAATGCCATGGTTTTTCAGTAAATTAAAATGATTGATGATACCTACGCCAGAGGGGACAAAGCAAATCCCCATATGGCTGATGATCCAGGCAACAGTTTGTTGTATTTTATCAGCAGATACAATTTTGAAATGCAATACACTCGTGAATAAAATCAAGCCGTATAAACTGCCGGGTAAACCGCCTAGTGACGCTGCTATGATTTTACCCACCAGCAGACAAAGTGCAATGATGAGTATACTGTAAAGCGCATTTTTCACTAACAAACTATTTTTTTTTAACAAGTGTTTCCTGCCTTAGTAAGTGTCCGTCCTGAAACAGGGTAGACACTTGTTTATGGACAGGCACTAGTTAGCTTCCACGGCAGCAGCTGCTTCTATTACTAATTGTCTGAACCAAATATGGCTGGCGTCATGATGCAATAAAGGACTCCAAATCATTTTTAGCTCAATATTCGGTATTTCAAAAGGTGGTTTTAAAATCGTGTAGCTGCTGTCATTTTTATGGAGCATAGCTGCTTTAGTCGGCAATGTAGCGATCAGTCCATCTTCATAAGCAAGCTGCATAGCAACACTGTAATTACGGGTAAATACTTTGATATTACGTTTTTTACCTAAACGGGCTAATGCCTCGTCCACCCAACCCAGTTTTTGAACGTCTTTGGGATCCATACCAACACCAACACCAAAGCCTGTTTTTGAAACCCAAACGTGTTTAGCTAAAAGGTATGAGTTTAAATTGAACTGTGATACTACCGGGTTATTGGCATTTAATAAGCACGAGAAAGAGTCTCGCCAAATCGTTTTTTGATGGAAGGATTGTGGCAGTTCGTCAAAACGGTTTATTGCCATATCTATTTTGCCAGCTTCAACGTCATGAAAGGTAACGTCACTTGGCGTCATAATATCAATGGTAATATTAGGTGCTATCAGATTGGTTCGTTTCAATAAGTTAGGGATTAAAGTTGATGCCGCGTAATCACTTGCCATTATTCGGAAAACCCGTTGACTATCGTGTACGTTAAACTCTTCATCACCTTGCAGTGCTTCTTCAAGCTCTAATAAAATTTTACGAATGACAGGGGCTAGCGAACGAGCACGCTCAGTCGGTACCATGCCATCAGAAGTACGTACTAAAATCGGATCAGAAAAGAGGGTTCTTAAACGTTTAAGACCGTTACTCATTGCTGGTTGGGTTATGTTTAATTGGCCTGCAGCACGTGTAACATTTTTTTCTCTTAGTAAAACATCAAGATAAATGAGTAAATTAAGATCGATTTTTGAAATATTCATAAATTTAATGGCAACGTAAAAATATATAATTGAGATAGATATAAGACAAAAAAAACTTTTATACAATAAAAAACATTTTTTTTAGTTGAAATAATAATGTTTTAGCAAAATCTCATGTTTGTTAGTTATTGATTTCTTAGATAAAGAATACATCAAAATTAGAGTTATTACACCAATATTTATCTTGTGAATGATGGTGATAATCAATATATATTTTATTTATGTTAAATAGATGGTTAGGATTTGTGTTGTTCAGGACGACAGCTTAAATGACAGGTCAATTTTATAACCTATACTCTCAACAGCCGTCGGAAAATCCTATTAATTTATTATGAAATGTTCTTGGAGAAAGCGATATGTCAAATTATCAAAGTGCTATAGAAGCTGTTACAGCAATAAAAGAAAAAGCAGGCAGTGCTTGGTCAGCTATAAATCCTGAATCAGTAGCACGTATGCGTCTACAAAACCAATTTCAAAATGGTTTAGATATTGCTAAATACACTGCAGGCATTATGCGTGCAGACATGGATAATTATGACGCCGACACTTCTAAATATACCCAGTCTTTAGGGTGCTGGCATGGTTTTATCGGTCAACAGAAAATGATCGCTATCAAGAAACATTTTAATAATACTGACCGTCGTTATTTATATCTTTCAGGTTGGATGGTAGCAGCGTTACGAAGTGAGTTCGGTCCTCTTCCAGATCAATCTATGCATGAAAAAACGTCGGTAGCTAGCTTAATTGGTGAATTATATACTTTCTTACGTCAAGCAGATGCTAGAGAACTAGGTGGTTTATTTCGTCAGTTAGATGCCGCTTCAGATGCGGGTGAAACTGAAAAAGCTGCTGAAATACAAAGCCAAATTGACAACCATGTAACGCATGTTGTTCCAATTATTGCTGATATTGATGCTGGTTTTGGTAATGCTGAAGCGACCTACCTTATGGCAAAACAAATGATTGAAGCCGGAGCTTGTTGTATTCAAATTGAAAACCAGGTTTCTGACGAAAAACAATGTGGACACCAAGACGGTAAAGTTACTGTGCCACATGAAGATTTTTTAGCAAAAATCAATGCGGTACGTTATGCCTTCCTTGAGTTAGGTGTAGACGATGGTGTTATTGTTGCCCGTACCGATTCATTAGGTGCTGGCTTAACTAAGCAAATAGCCGTAACTAAAGAGCCTGGTGATTTGGGCGACCAATACAATGCATTTTTAGATTGTGATGAGATTTCAGCAGACGAGTTAGGCAATGGCGATGTAGTTATCAAGCAAAATGGACAATTAATGCGTCCTAAGCGTTTAGCAAGTAACTTATTCCAATTCAAAAAAGGAACGGGTGAAGCTCGCTGTATTCTTGACTGTATTACTTCATTGCAAAATGGTGCAGATTTAATCTGGATTGAAACTGAAAAACCTCATATTGGTCAAATTGGCGCTATGGTAGATGCTATACGTAAAGAAGTTCCAAATGCTAAGTTGGTTTATAACAATTCACCTTCTTTCAACTGGACGCTGAACTTCCGTCAGCAAGTATTTGACAGCATGTTAGCGGAAGGTGCAGATTTATCAGCTTACGATCGTAATAACTTGATGAGTGTTGAATATGATGATTCTGAATTGGCACTTGATGCGGATGAAAAAATCCGTACATTCCAGGCAGATGCAGCACGTGAAGCGGGTATTTTCCATCACTTAATCACTTTACCTACTTATCATACCGCTGCATTGTCAACTGACAATTTAGCGAAAGAATACTTTGGCGACCAAGGTATGTTAGGTTATGTTAAAGGTGTTCAACGTAAAGAAATCCGTCAAGGTATCGCATGTGTTAAGCATCAAAACATGGCTGGTTCTGATATGGGTGATGATCATAAAGGATATTTTTCTGGAGACGCAGCACTTAAAGCTTCTGGTAAAGATAATACGATGAATCAATTCTAAGCTGATTTTCCATTGCTAATTACTTTTCTCAAGAAAGTAAAAAGCCGCTGGCAAATTTAATTTGTTAGCGGCTTTTTTATTTTATCGGGCTTTAAACTGGTTGATTATTCAATAGTTAATTGATGATACATAGTCGTAGGATGGGTTAGCCAAAGGCGTAACCCATCATATTTTTTGCTGTTTCACTACTTGACTATTTTACTACTAGAGAATGCTTGTGTTCGATGGGTTACGCCTGCGGCTAACCCATCCTACGTAATAAAATTAGCCTTTAAAAGCTATAAACCAATGTCATTGCTGTTTGTGTATCTGTGTTTTCAGTACCAGCTTCTACTTCTGTATTGTGGTCTACAGTGAAAGTAAATTTAAGCTGTAATGTTTCAATTAACTTAGTGGTAATTGAAGTTTCTGCTTTATATTTACTGTTTTCACCCTTTTTTGGCGCATATTTGGCGACAAATATTTGCTTGAATTCCACATGCTCGTTAATTTTGCGTAAGTAAAGTGCCTGAGCTTGTATAATTAATGAATTTTGTGTTTTACTGCCTGTTGTGTCAGTTGCTTTTGTTACGTCACTTTTGAAACCAGGACCAATATCGGCAAAGAAGGATGCAACTTCTGTTTTATACCAGTTGCGACCCCAACCAGCAGAAACAGAACTTTGATTGTCGAAGTTGCCAAAACGGCTATCATCATATGACACATTACCATAGACGTAATTTTTGCCGACAGCGTTAAATTTGTAGTTAGTTTGAGAAGTCAAAGACAATTTTTGTTCAGTTGTTTCCAGGTGACTTTCACCACTATCATTTTCTATTTCGGTTTTTTTTATCAGTAAATTCAAATCTAGCAGGCTTAACCACTGGTCTTTTTCATATTTAACATTGAGGCCTGCTTTAATGTCACTACTTTTGGTATTGCCTGTTTTATATAAAAATCCAAGTTCAGCAGACGAGGTAAAGGGAGATTTTTCTGCAGTTTTTTCTGTTGTAGTTTCAGCAGAAAATACGATAAAAGGCACGTAACATGCTGTTGCTAATAGTAACTTAGGATTCATTATCTTTTCTCGGTTCATGTTTAATACGAATTGTGATCAGGTTGTTTACAAGAAGCGCAATTATAATAGTAATAGTAAAAAATCACTAATGTAAATATGGAGATATCTCAAATTTATGCATAAAAAAAGAGCCGAAGCTCTTTTTTAGAAAATATTTTGAATATTTCTTATTTAGTGCCCGAACGAAAAGTCAATAGCCATTGCTACACATGGGCTGTAGCGATTAATTCAAAACGAAGATTTAAGCTAATCAGTCGGTATTGATGTAGATTTAAGCGTTTTGGCCGTTTTTAGCCAAAAATAACAAAATCTTCGTTTTGCAATATTGCTTGAATACCCCGTAAAATAAGGCTTTCAGGATTTCCGTTCAGACACTATTTAATTAACGCTTTAAACGCGCCCTTATTATAGAGCTCAAACATATTATCTAATGAAATTGGTTTTATTTTACTGGCATGACCGGCAGTATTGAATGATTCATAACGAGCCTTACAAATATCATACATTGCAGTAGTGGAAGCTTTTAAAAATTTACGGGGATCGAATTCACTGGGGTTCTGTGCTAAAAATCGACGAACAGCACCGGTAGATGCAAGTCTTAAGTCAGTATCGATATTTACTTTACGAACACCATTTTTAATGCCTTCTTGAATTTGTTCAACAGGTACACCATAAGTTTCCGGTATATTGCCACCAAATTCGTTGATGATTGCCAGCCATTCTTGTGGAACAGAAGACGAGCCGTGCATAACTAAATGTGTATTCGGAATACGCTTATGAATTGCTCTGATACGTTCAATATCTAAAATATCGTCAGTTGGTGGTCGAGTAAATTTGTAGGCGCCGTGAGATGTTCCACACGCAATTGCTAACGCATCGACTTGAGTTTTATTTACAAAATCAGCTGCTTCTTCAGGATCCGTCAACATTTGCTCTTTTGTTAGAATACCTTCAGCACCAATGCCATCTTCTTCACCAGCCATGCCTGTTTCTAAAGAGCCTAAACAACCTAATTCGCCTTCAACTGAAACGCCACATGCATGAGCCATTTCAACAGTGCGTTGAGTAACTTCAACATTATATTCATAACTTGCTGGTGTTTTACCGTCTTCACGTAAAGAACCATCCATCATTACAGATGAAAAACCTAATTGGATAGAACGCTGACAGACACTTGGCGATGTACCGTGATCTTGATGCATAACCACTGGAATGTGAGGGAATTCTTCAACAGCAGCTAAAATTAAATGACGTAAAAATGGAGCACCGGCATAACTTCTTGCACCAGCTGAAGCCTGTAGGATAACTGGGCTGTCAGTATCATCAGCGGCAAGCATAATGGCACGTACTTGTTCTAAGTTATTCACGTTGAAAGCGGGAATGCCATATTGAAATTCAGCTGCATGATCAAGCATTTGGCGCATTGATATTAAAGCCATGTAATTACTCCTAATTAAGTCGTCAGTATTACTTGTTAAAGTACAATTTAGTGTTTGGATGCAATATTTTTATTTTGTTGCTTTGCTTGTAATGTTTTATATTTAGCGACGTAATTATATCAGAGGTGTTAAAAAACTGGCAGTGAAGATTGAGAAAACTTGTACTTTTAGCCGTTACAGGCAAATTGATAGTATTTTGGGCACTGACCATATAGGCTAAATTAGGGTTACAGTTCAACAATGTTTTCTGTTAATTTACATGAGTTCAAACCTATACAGGCGCTGGACTGTATCAACTTAAACATGATAATACACAAATATGAACTGTTACCCGGTTTGATTGGTGCCGTATTTTGTATTGATTTTACAAGAAAAACCTTACTTTTAAGGTAAGGTTTTAAATTCTAATCATTATATGTTGGAAAGTTAACCACACTTATAACGCGGTATACCTAGAATGTTATGTTTTTGAAGCAACAAATATGCTGTTAATGGCGTTATCAAGCATATTGTTGAATTCAGGCTCAGTTTGTTTAGCTGATAATCCTTCGGTAAGTGCTCTGGAAAAGCTGGCGATCATATTATTATTGGCCGCTACCAGCTCATTTGCCTGATGTCGCGTGTAACCACCAGATAATGCAACGACTTTTATTACATTTGGTTGATTAATGCAATCTGCGTAAAAATTAGCCTTGTCAGGTAAAGTCAATTTCAGTATGACTTTTTGGTCTGGAGATAATAAATTAAGCTGTTTTATTAGTTCGTCTTTAAGCATCTCTTCAATAGATGATTTATCCGCACTGTGAATATCAACTTCGGGTTCTATAATTGGTACTAATCCTTTAGCAATAATTTTACCCGCAACAAAAAATTGTTGTTCCACTATCGCAGCAATACCTTTTGCATTCGCTTGTTTAATCACTGAGCGCATTTTTGTACCAAAAACTTGTTGTGCTACCGCTTTATCGAGCAAAGTATCGAGAGCGGGCATGTCCTTCATTAACTGCACACCCAAGGCCTCTTCTGCTAAACCTTGATCTACTTTTAAAAAAGGGACAACGTTTTTTTTCTGCCAAAGATATTGCGCTGATGTTAAACCTTCAATGGTACGGTCTAAGGTTTTTTCAAATAAAATAGCACCGAGAATGCGCTCACCGGTAAAAGCCGGACTGGTCACTATGCGTGTGCGCATTTGATGTACTAAGTCGAACATTTCATCGTCGTTACTAAATTCTGAGCTTTCTATACCATACAATCCAAGTGCTTTGGGTGTACTGCCACCACTTTGGTCCAGTGCTGCGATAAATCCGTCTTGCGTAACAATTTTATTGTACATGTCGGCATTTATAGCTTTTGTTGAAGTCATGTAACATTCCTTATGCGTTTTTGGGTGATGTGGATACCCAAGTCATTTGGGTATACTCTCTAATGAGTCATTAGAGAGTATAATAGTTATTTCGCCCGTTGCTCTAAAATTTCTACCGCAGGTAATTTTTTACCTTCTAAAAATTCCAAGAAAGCACCTCCGCCGGTAGAAATATAAGATACTTTGTCGGTGATCTTGTATTTATCAACAGCTGCTAAGGTATCACCACCACCAGCAACAGAGAATGCTGCACTTTCTGCTATCGCATGAGATATCACTTCAGTACCTTTAGCAAAGGCATCAATTTCAAATACGCCAACCGGACCATTCCATAAAATAGTACCCGCTGATTTAATTATTTCAGCAACTTTTTTTGAGGTTTCAGGGCCATAATCAATTATGTTGTCGTTAGCACCAATCGCAGATAATTTTTTGATTTGTGTGACTGAATCATGTTTCCAATCACTGAAGCCATCTTGAGTTACGGTTACGTCGTCACCAAATATAACTTCTGTTTGCGCGCATAAACGTTTAGCTTCAGGTATTAAGTCGGCTTCATATAAAGAGGTACCAACTTCATGACCTGCAGAAGCAATAAAAGTATTTGAAATACCACCGCCAACAACTAGCACGTCAGCAATTTTTGATAAAGAATCAAGTACAGTTAATTTAGTTGATACTTTTGAACCACCAACAATGGCAACTAACGGACGGGCAGGGTTATCAATCGCTTTCGCTAAAGCTTCTAATTCAGTTATTAATAACGGTCCGGCACAAGCGGTAGGGGCAAATTTTGCTATGCCGTGAGTACTTGCTTGTGCGCGATGTGCAGTACCAAAGGCGTCCATAACAAATACATCACAAAGAGCAGCAAGTTTTTTAGCTAAAGCATCATCATTTTTCTTTTCGCCTTTATTAAAACGAATGTTTTCAAAGATAACTATTTCACCCGCTTTAGTGTCGACCCCATCAAGATAATCTTTAACTAAACGAACGGGGGCATTTAGAGCGGCAGCAAGGTAATCAGCGACAGGTTTAAGAGAAAACGCTTCGTTATATTCACCTTCAACCGGGCGTCCAAGGTGTGACATAACCATTACCTTTGCACCGGCATCTAATGCTAATTTTATTGTTGGCAAAGCGGCTTTTAATCGAGCGTCTGACGTTATTTTACCGTCTTGAATAGGAACGTTTAGATCTTCACGGATCAAAACTCTTTGATTGGCTAATGCCAAGTCGGTCATTTTAATTACTGACATGTGCAGTTTCCTAATATGATAAATTTAAAATATTTTGGGGTGATTAATTTCATAACTTGTTTGGGTAATAGTTTAGGTAATAGTTTAGCTAATTGTTTGGGTAATACTTAGTGGCTCAAACGGTATTAATAACTAATTTACTTCTGCCATTACTTTTGCTGTATCCAGCATTCGGTTAGCAAAACCCCATTCGTTATCACACCAAACTAGCAATTTCACTAAACGTTTATGACTCACTCGTGTTTGATTTCCATCAACGATGCAAGAATGAGGGTCGTGATTAAAATCAACAGAAACAAGTGGTTCTTCGGTATAACCTAAAATACCTTGTAAACCATTATTTTGTGCCGCGACAATGGCTTTATTGATTTGATCAATATCAACGTCCTTGCCAAGAGTTAGGCTTAAATCCATTGCTGTTACATTAATTGTGGGAACACGCACTGCAATTGCTTCAAATCGGCCTAAAAATTTAGGCATTATTCTTTCTATACCCAAAGCAAGTTTTGTATCAACTGGAATAATTGATTGACTGGCCGCGCGGGTTCTACGTAGATCAGGATGATAAGCATCAATAACTTGTTGATCATGCATAGAAGAGTGAATGGTGGTAATTGTACCGCTTTCAACACCAAAGGCATCATCAATAACTTTTATCACGGGTACAATGCAATTAGTGGTACAAGAGCCGTTTGAAATGATTTTATGATGCTGTTTTAAGGTATGATGATTAATGCCATAAATAATAGTAGCATCAAGATCATTAGCACCAGGATGAGCAAATAATACTTTTTTGGCTCCCTGTTTCAGGTGCTGTTCACCATCAGCCTGGCTGCCATATTTTCCGGTGCAATCAAGCACAATATCAATGTTCAATTTTTGCCAGGGAAGTTTATTTAATTCTTTGATATGCGTTAATTTAACTTCATCACCTGCTATAGATAAACGATTTGTTTTTTGATCTAACCCATTAATTAGCTTTACATCAAATGGAAAACGGCCATGAGTAGTATCATATTTCAGTAAATGAGCAATACCTTCAGGTGCTGCTAATTCATTAATGGCTACAATTTTTATGTCTTGATTAAGGCCATTTTCATATAATGCTCTTACGATGCTTCTGCCAATACGTCCAAAGCCATTAATGGCGATGTTTATTGGTTTATTCATTGTAGGTTGATCATTTTTTGGTTGCTCATTTATAGCTTGGTTCTGTGTTGGCATATTTCTTACTGTTAATAAAAAAGAGTAAAATTAAAGAGTGGATCAGTTAAATCAAGCTTAAAATTATAGCGCCGATTAGCGACGCTATTAATTGTTTTGCTTACTTAATTCAACTTAACATAACATAACATAACTCAACTTAGACATATCGCAAAGATTAGTTAAGGCTGTTTACTGTTTCAACAACATTTTCAACGGTGAAACCGAAGTGTGTCATTAACGCATTGCCTGGAGCTGACTCTCCAAACGTTGTCATGCCCACTACTTTGCCGCCAAAGCCAACGTATTTACACCAAAAATCAACATGAGCAGCTTCAATTGCAACACGTTTAGTGACATTTGCTGGTAATACAGACTCTTTGTATTCGTTGCTTTGAGCATCATAAATATTGGTTGATGGCATAGAAACAACACGAACATTTTTGCCTTGCGCTGTTAATGTTTTGGCTGATTCCATTGCTAAGCCAATTTCAGATCCAGTAGCAATTAAAATAATGTCTGGTGTACCTGAACAATCACTAAGGATATAACCTCCTTTAGCAATATCAGCAACCTGAGTATTATCACGACTCATTGCCGGTAGGCCCTGGCGGCTAAAAATTAACGAGGTAGGACCGTCACTGCGCTCAACTGCGGCTTTCCAGGCAACGGCTGATTCGGTTGCATCACAAGGACGCCAAGTGATCATATTTGGTGTAGTTCGTAAATTAGTTAATTGTTCTATAGGCTGATGCGTTGGACCATCTTCACCTTGACCAATAGAGTCATGGGTATAGACAAAAATGTTTTGAATGCCCATTAATGCTGACATGCGTACTGCATTTCTGGCATATTCCATAAACATCATGAAAGTTGCGCCGTAGTTGATAAAACCACCGTGCAAAGAAATACCGTTCATGATGCCGCTCATACCAAATTCACGCACACCATAATAAATGTAATTACCAGCTGTATATGTTTCAATGCCCTTAGAACCAGACCATAACGTTAAGTTAGAGCCAGCTAAATCAGCAGAACCACCTAATAATTCAGGTAAATCTTTGGCAAAAGCTTCGATAGTATTTTGTGAGGCTTTACGCGAAGCGATGTTTTCACCCTTTGCTTGGCACGCTTGAATATAAGCATTAGCTTTTTCTTCAAAATCAGCCGGTAAGTCACCTTTAATGACACGACGATCATATTCTGCGGCAAGCTCCGGATGTGCCGATTGGTATGCAGCATATTTTTCATCCCAGCTTGTTTGATGTGCTTGACCATTTTCTTTTTGATCCCAGCCAGCATAAATATTTTCAGGGATAACAAATGGAGCATGTGGCCATTTTAAAAATTCACGGGTAGCTTCAATTTCATCATCACCTAATGGAGCGCCATGACAATTATGAGTGCCTGATTTATTTGGTGAACCAAAGCCAATGATAGTTTTACAACAAATCATTGAAGGTTTGTCTGTAATAGATTTTGCTTCGGTAATTGCAGCAGCAATTGCTTCTGAATCATGACCGTCAACGCTGATCACATGCCATCCGTAAGCTTTAAAACGGGCAGGGGTATTATCGGTAAACCAACCTTCAACATGACCATCGATAGAAATACCGTTGTCATCCCAAAAAGCAATCAACTTGCCTAAACCTAAAGTACCGGCAAGGGATGAAACTTCGTGAGAAATACCTTCCATCAAACAACCGTCACCAAGGAAACAATAGGTGAAATGATCAACGATGTCATGCCCTTTGCGGTTAAATTGTGCCCCTAATGTTCTTTCCGCAATTGCCATACCTACAGCATTTGAAAGCCCAGCACCTAAAGGTCCGGTAGTTGTTTCAACGCCAGGAGTATAACCGTACTCAGGATGACCCGGTGTTTTTGAATGCAATTGACGGAAATTTTTCAGGTCGTCAATTGATAAATCATAACCCGTTAAATGTAAAAGTGAGTAAATCAACATGGAACCATGACCGTTTGATAAAACAAAACGATCACGATCAGCCCAGTTTGGATCTGTTGGGTTATGCTTGAGAAAATCACGCCACAAAACTTCAGCGATATCTGCCATGCCCATTGGGGCTCCTGGGTGTCCTGATTTTGCTTTTTGTACAGCATCCATACTTAAAGCGCGTATTGCATTAGCCAATTCTTGACGTGAGGGCATAAAAGCTCCAGATATATTATTTTTGAAGGATAAAATCTGTTCGTATTTTCGCTCAGAGTACCCCTCGACTGCAAATTATATTATGCACTTTCTTATATTTTTCTGCTTTTTACCTTCAATAAATGGGATTTGGGGGTGTAAAAGCGGAAATATCCGTTATTTTGGCTCTGTTCCATAACATTGTTGTTACCACTGTAATTTATTGATTTACATGTTTTAAGTCCATTTTTAAAAAATGACTTAAAGATCACTGGAAAGCATGTAATAAAGGCCTGTAGCAAAAATCAAAATAAGGGACAACAATAATATGGAACAGAGCCGTTATTTTCAATATTACACACTACTTACACAGGTATTTTTTAGTGAAAAATTTAGTTTTACAATTGTTTTATAATTTCCAACTTAAATCATTGATGTTTTTGTTTTAATGATTTAAATTTGTATGACTGTAAAAAGAAGAATAAAGATGCGCATCATTGCAAGAGTTGTATCTTTAGATGCAGAGAACTTGCAGCAGTAGTTGGGTAAATTAAGTTAAAAATAAGAGTATAGCGCAACAGTAGGAATTTAAATGAACAGGTCGTCTACCAGGGGCTTTAAGCTGACGACCGTGATATTCGCAGTATTAATATTAGCGGTCACAGCGATATTGAGTAACCCCTCAATAGCTGATGACATGGACGTGACAGTAGAACAAGAACAATCAGACAGATAAAGAATATTGTAAAATTTAAAACCTCGCTTTGGCGGGTTTTTTTTGTGTTTGCCCAGCGAAGCTGGCAAACCCGTCCACTTGAAAGAAAGTGGAGTCACCCTGACTAAGGGGAAGAC
>JABSOJ010000588.1 GCA_013216005.1 Alteromonadaceae bacterium
AAGCAGCGATTAATGAACTAAATTCATTGTTCGCTGAACCACAGGCGAGCTTCTAATTTCGTGGGGATCCCTCAGGATCAGAGCAAATCAAGTCGAACACCTTCTCTTCACTTTCACTGCATATAATCCAGCAACCTTGCAGAAAGAAGCTTTTGATGCTTATAACGGTAACATTAAGCAAACGTCCGTTGGCTTTAGGGTTGCTGAGCATCAGGAATTAATAGCAGGTGTATACCAGGGAGTGATTGATGTCCTCAACGATTGAAGAAATAGAACAAAGTATACGTGAAGCTATTGCACCAGGATTTAGAAATAGGTTACTTGAACGTGGTTTAGCGCGTTCAATGATTTGGATTGATGGTGAACTACCCGAAGGGGCACCAATGTTTGCTGAGAAGCTTTCTTATGACCTTTTATCCTATGGCTATTCACTGTTATCACTTGCCATACGTTCACGCGATTTAGGTGGTAATGAAGACCTTTGTCGTGCAGCATTTGAAAAATCAGCAACAGCAATTACTGATGTTATTCATAATGGTAATCCTGAAGATCCTGAAAAAGGATTTCATAAAGTATTAGCATCATCAGCTTTTCACCTAGGACGTTATTCTGCAAAAGCATTTTCTTTAATTCAAAGTAACTTGGAAAATCAAAACTTAAGCCAAATAGAGGAATTATTTTCTTTATTGATCTTGAGACAGTTTGATCAAATTGAAGTATTAGTACTGCAATGGAAATCATCTGGTGAAGGCTCTGATGAATCACTTGCGGAACGTTTAGAAACAGAAATTGATCAACTAAATCAAATTGCAAATACTGATGATGAACCCGAAGAATATGGTATGTCATCAATCGAAATACCAATTGTACAACAGGCAATTACTGACAATTATTTTTCATCAATCTTCGAGTTCTTATTTGCTTTAGAAGCAGGTAGTCAAGATCTCCTTGAAAAATCTATACTTAGAATAGATACCAGCTTAACTATTTGTGGTGAGTTAAACCTATTGCCTCAGTGGTGGGTGTTAAGAATAACCAAGCATCTATTAAAAGATCTTTGGGACTTAAGCTTTCATAAAATAATTCCAGGGCTACAAAATGATGGTTATGATACTGACTGGAATTTACTGCGTTGGTTATTTATTACATCTCTTTATAAACGTAATAAAGCAGAAATCGAATTGTGGCCGTCACAATTAGAAGGGGCAAAGCGAGCAGTTAAAGATGATGATGACCTTGTCGTATCTTTACCCACAAGTGCAGGTAAAACAAGAATAGCTGAGTTATGCATTCTTAGGTGTTTAGCGATAGGTAAACGAGTTTTATTTATTACACCACTTAGAGCCTTGTCTGCACAGACAGAATATTCACTGAGAAAAACATTCCAGCCATTAGGTAAAACGATCTCATCTTTATATGGAAGTATGGGCACCAGTGACTTTGAACAAGATGTTTTGAGAACTCAAGACATCGTAGTGGGCACACCTGAAAAGCTAGATTTCGCTTTGAGAAATGATCCTACTTTAATCGATGATGTTGGTCTTGTGATTTTAGATGAAGGTCACATGATAGGCTTGAGTGAACGTGAAATTAATTATGAAGTTCAAATTCAACGCTTGCTTAAACGCCAAGATTCAAATGAGCGAAGAATTGTTTGTCTTTCTGCTATTTTGCCAAGTGGCGATCAATTTGAAGATTTTGTTGGTTGGCTTAGGCAGGATAAAGAAGGTGATGCTATTCAGTCAGATTGGCGACCTACAGATTTAAGGTTCGGTGAAGTAGTTTGGCAAGGCCAAAGTCAAACTGCAAAAATTGATTTTACTATTGGAGAGGAACAACCGTTTATTCCGGGCTTCATAACTTCATTTATACCGCCTTTACCTAACCCTAGATTACGTAAAGCCCAATTCCCCAGAAATGCTCAAGAGTTAACGTTAGCAGCAGCTTGGAAATTGACTGAAGATGAGCACTCTGTATTAATTTATTGTCCTTTAAAGGTTTCTGTAAATTCATTTGCAACTGTAATAATGGACTTGCATAAAAGAGGAGCTTTACAATCGGTTTTAACAGTACCCGTAGATAAAATCGAATTTGCAAAAACTCTAGGAAGTGAATGGCTCGGTAGTGAACATCCAATTGTTCAATGTTTAAATATTGGAGTAGCTGTACACCATGGCGGGTTACCAACACCTTTTAGAAAAGAAATGGAAAAACTTTTAAGAGATGGGATTTTAAAGATAACGATATCCTCTCCCACTTTAGCTCAAGGTCTCAATTTATCAGCTACCGCTGTTGTTATATATTCTTTGTGGAGAAACCGTAAACTAATCGACGCATCAGAGTTTAAAAATGTAATCGGAAGGGCAGGAAGAGCTTTTGTTGATACTCACGGACTGGTGCTGTATCCCATATACGAAGACCATGCTCGGCAAAAAGGGTTGTGGCGAGGACTTGTTGAAGATACTAATGCAAGAGAAATGGAGAGTGGCTTAGCTCTGCTTGTTTTTTCACTTCTTAATAGGATTGCCGAAAGCAGTGGAAAATCT
The DNA here is from genome assembly GCA_013216005.1 of Alteromonadaceae bacterium. Taxonomy (GTDB): domain Bacteria; phylum Pseudomonadota; class Gammaproteobacteria; order Enterobacterales; family Alteromonadaceae; genus JABSOI01. The sequence goes on from JABSOJ010000588.1 coordinate 2,547, forward strand.
GAGTACAGTGATATTAAAGAAT
>JABSOJ010000589.1 GCA_013216005.1 Alteromonadaceae bacterium
GTTGGGATGATGACTATATGATGAAGGTACTTATGGTTGGGTTGACAATTGGTTAATTAAGACCCGTTTGCCCTGCTGGCTATGTTCCTCTGCAAAAGGGGGATTTGGCTGATTTTCGTCGAGGTGGTGATTATTTCTACCTGCTGGACTTTTTCTCCAATCTCAGGTGTGCCTGAATTTGGAGGAAGCATCCTTGTCGTGCTGCAGGTTATTTGGGCCATTGGGGCATCTATGATTGTGCTGGCGGGATGCCAGTATCTGGGGGCCAGATACTGTCTGCTTATTGGAATGATCATTTTGTTGGGACACAATTCGCTAGACTCTATATGGCCAACCGGACTGTTTCTGGGGGGAACCGACCCGTTCTGGTACGGTTTACTTTCGCAGTCTTCATTTGTGATAGACTCGTTTTTAGTGGCCACTGGTTACCCACTATTACCGTGGATAGGTGTCATGTTAGTGGGATACGGAACGGCGTTTATTTTCCGTAAGGAAGCAGCTGTTCGTGATCAAATGTTATTAAAGGCTGGCGTCATTATGATCTGTCTTTTCGTGGTGATCCGAGCAACAGGACTTTACGGTGATCCTAACCCTTGGCAGTTACATGAATTTTCTCTTCAGGCAACATTGTTCGATTTTATGAACTTAAGCAAATACCCACCAAGTTTAATGTACCTACTTGCTACGCTGGGTCCGATGGCGATAGTTTGTGCTTATGCTGACAAAATGGGAGGCTGGCTAAAAGGATACACTTGTGATGTTTGGCAGAGTCCCCTTTGCTTTTTATGTCGCCCACTGGTATCTGATCCGCCTGATCAGTTTTGCACTTGCTAAGTACCAAGGTATTGAGTTAAACGAAATGTCGACTTTCTTTTTATTCTTTCCTGAGAATTATGGTGTTTCGCTTAGCTCGGTTTATATTATTTGGTTGGTGGTATTGGCTATTCTTTACCCCTTCTGCAAATGGATGGCAGAGTTAAAAAACCGACGTAAAGACTGGTGGTTAAGTTATTTGTAATTATCCATAAGTTGGTTGATTTAGGATCATTCTTAAGGGGCGCGTTTTGCTTTTTGTCACCGTTTATAGCAAAAGGCAATAAAAGCCCCTTAACTCTTTGGTAAATACGTTCACGCTCCAAATTGCTATCAGCAAAGTTTTATACATAACCCTCATCAATATAATCCTGCTTGCATCGCTGCACTAACCCAGCAAGTTGTTCCAGCATTTCGTCAGCAATCGACTTAAAGTTAAAACACGACTTTCCCTGCATCCGTTTTTTCAGCTGGGGCGGGAGTTCATCAAGTAACACGGAGGATGGTTTATGGCTGATAACTTGTAACGTTAGTTGACTATGTTTAACTTACCCTTTTTATAAACATTTACCCGTGATTTGATTAGGTGTTTACCTGAGAGTATAATCAGAGGCCGACCTGTTGTCTTCGCCACAAAATAAGTGTTGTACGCGCGGTGGTTATTTTGGGGTACAAAGACAAATTGTTGTTTGCTTATTTTGGTATTTTGTTTTCCTGCCTCGGGGCGCTGTTTTCTAAGTGTGAGTTTTGTGGTTGTATTTCCCGTCTAGAACGGGTGGATTGCTCATTATGATTCATTCAAGAACTAACATAAATTTTCAATATCATAAGCAGTTTCCTTTAAATTATTTCTTTTTTTTATTTTGTCTCTCTAATTTTATTCGTCGAAAGATCTAGTGCTCTTTTCGGTACTGATTTCTCCCTGCAATATATTTTCATTCTGGATTCATTTCAGATTTTGTCTTGAATTTGAATTTGATTCAATTTTATGCCGTTTGCAAAAGTACCAAATATTAATGCAATGACTAAGTGCGTAAAACCAATTTAGCACAAAGTTTTATGATGAAAGAATTATCTGATCAGTTAAAAGATCAATAGAGGAATAAATCATGAAAATGAATAAATTAGTAGAAGCTATTGATGCAACTTTTTCACAAGTTATTCAAAGAAAACTTTTCCATTTATTTACCGAGGATGAAAGTCATACTGGCAGAACAATAATAGTAAATGATAAAGAAATGATTAATTTTGGTTCCTGTAGTTATTTGGGACTGGAGTTAGATGACCGTTTAAAGCAAGGGGCTCATGATGCAATTGATCGATACGGAACACAATTTTCAACATCAAGGGCATATATTTCCTGTGGCCTTTATAAAGAATTAGAAAGTTTGCTGACAACGTTGTTTGGTGCTCCGACATTGGTTGTAGCTACAACAACTTTAGGGCATCAAAGTGCACTCCCGACAATCATTAATGATTCTGATTTAGTTATTATGGATAATCAGGTGCATGCCAGTATTCAAGCAGCAAGTAGTTTGTTGAAAATTCGTGGTATTCCTGTTCGTATTGCACCTCACAATGATATGGAATTTTTAGAAGAGCAGATTAAACAATATCGGGCACTGACCATATAGGCTAAATTAGGGTTACAGTTCAACAATGTTTTCTGTTAATTTATATGAGTTCAAACCTATACAGGCTCTAGACTGTATCAACTTAAACATGACAATACACAAATATGAACTGTTACCCGGT
>JABSOJ010000590.1 GCA_013216005.1 Alteromonadaceae bacterium
CGCAATTTATATTTATTTGGTAAATTGAATGATGTTTTAGATACTGAAATTAAAAGAAATACTCAGATTAAACGATGGTGTCTAATAAAAGTGAAAAAGTAAAGTGTGTACCAATATGTGTACCAAAATCTATAATTGTTTTTGTGTTTATCTTTAAGTAATTGTTTGTTTGGTGTTTAATTTATTACCGAGTCATTTTTTTCACAAAAACCACAACGAATAATGCAATAGTAAAACTGCCGGTAAACGCTTCAATTGCAGCAATCGCTCTGGATACTCCCATTGGCGTTATATCGCCATAACCAAGGGTCGTGAAGGTCACCACGGAGTAATACAGGCAGGAGATGAATAATAAAAAATTATTATATAAACTGGCTTGATTATCATAAATATGAAATTGTCCGTCAATGCTAACACCAGTGAAGGTATAAATGCCGGCACATAACAGAATAAATAACATTGATATTCCGATAATTCTTAGCGGTGATTCACCGTAGCCGCTAAATAACTCAACAATTTTTGATGACACCCGTTTTGCACTGAAGCGGGGTAATTGCAATCGCCTCATGGTTAATTCTTTTTGAATAAATTTACCTGAAAGGGTGAATATACCTTCTTGCTCAGCGTGTTTTCTTAAATCCCTGTATATTTCTTCAGATTGCTGAAAATAGTCATTTGCTTGCTGTTTATTTTTATTACGTGAAAATTTCTTTGCTAATATTTCCTGTTTAATACGTTTGCCGATGGAAATATTTTCAATTTTACTGCCAGCCCATTTTACGCCAAGAAGATTTACATTCGTTAAATTTGCATAATTGAGATGAGCTTCACGTAAATCGGCTTTCATTAAACTTGCGTTGGCTAAATTAATATTAAATAAGTGGGCACCCGTTAAATCAGCATGATAAAGATCAGCATATGAAAAATCATAACCTTGTTTGTTATTGTGATTAACTAAATCAACATTGCTTAATTGAGCTCTTACTAGACAAATGCCCCGTAACATTCCTCCTGATTTTGCGTAAGCCTCTAAATCTTCTTTAACTTTATCACCGGATTTATCAAGTGTTTTGTCATGCCAATAGCAATAACCGCTCTCATTTGCATCACTAGAGCAATGAAAATGTTCAGGATCTTGATATTGGCAATGTTGAGTACTGTCGTTCATAGCTTGAGTATAGTAAGCTCCCGTTGTTTGTACAGAATAAAATTAAGAGGATTATGAATGAAAATTGACTTATTGCTTGCTGATTATGCAAATGTTCAACAAGGAAAAGATCTGTTGATGTTATTAAATGCCTATGCGGTTGATCCTATGGGAGGTGGCGAGCCTTTAAGTGAGTACGTTAAAGCAAATTTAATTGAAAACCTGGCGAGTCGCACCGATACATTCACACTTTTATGTTACGTTGACAGTGAACCTGCGGGACTAATAAACTTTATTGAAGGCTTTTCAACCTTTAAATGTAAACCTTTAATGAATATTCATGACGTTGTTGTTGTCGAAAAATTTCGCGGTTTAGGCTTGAGTCAAAAAATGTTTATTGAAGTAGAAAAAATAGCTCAGGAACGCGGTTGTTGTAAATTGACACTTGAAGTATTGGAAGGAAATGTTATTGCTCAAAAAGCCTATCGAAAAATAGGATTCTCCGGGTATGAACTTGATCCTGAAATGGGTAAAGCGGTTTTTTGGGAAAAGTCACTTTAGGGTGACGTAAGAGCAAACAGGCGCTACGCATTATGAATATACGGCACCAATCAAACCGGGTAACAGTTCATATTTGTGTATTATCATGTTTAAGTTGATACAGTCCAGAGCTTGTATAGGTTTGAACTCATGTAAATTAACAGAAAACATTGTTGAACTGTAACCCTAATTTAGCCTATATGGTCAGTGCCGAATATACTTAGGCTTAATATACCTAGGCTTAATTTACGTAGGTTTAATATACGTAGGCTTAATGTACGTAGGTGTAGTAATAGGTAGGGCTAATTCTTTGTGGCAGATGCTCTTCCTACTCAAAGTGCTACTCCTGTTCAAAGAGCTCCCCTTGCTTAAAGAGCTACTCCTGTTTAGCTATGTTAGCAAAACTTGCTTGCGTTAACATTGCTAAGTCACTGGCAGACAGCTCTATTTCTAACCCGCGTTTACCACCACTAATATAAATGGATTTAAAATTTTGACCACTATTATCTATGATAGTGGTCAGGCGCTTTTTTTGACCTAACGGACTTACTCCACCTAAAACATAACCTGTACTTGTTTCTACCCGTTTGGCTTCTGCCATTTGAACTTTTTTTACTTTTAATGCTTTTGCCATCGCTTTTAAATTCAGCTGTTGTGAAACAGGAACAACCGCAACCGCTAATTGTTGAGATTCAGTAGCGACAACCAAAGTTTTAAATACTTGTTCAGCATCAATTGCCAGTTTATCAGCAGCATCTTGTCCGAAAGAATTTGCATTAGCATCGTGTTGATATTGGTGTATTTGATAGCTGATTTTCTTTTGTTGGGCTTGTTTTACTGCCGGAGTTATCTTCTTGCCTTGTTATTAATCG
>JABSOJ010000591.1 GCA_013216005.1 Alteromonadaceae bacterium
ATAAATTATCGTCTTTATCAAACATAAGTGTCTTAATAGATTTTAGTTTGATTTTTTCCAAAAATTTATTTTGAGTTGTAATTGTTTTACGTTGTTTATCTATTTTGTATAAACCATTAAGACCACCTAGCCATAATTCACCTGATTTGTTTTCAGTTATAGTCTTAAAATATTCATGTGTCAGTTTATTTGATGGCATGAAACGGGAAATAATACCAGTGTTATTATTTCTATAAAACACCCCATCTTTAGAGCCTAGCCATAGCACATTTGAGCTATCAATATAGACAGCCTGTATATTTGATAAATTTTGTATCTTCTTATCTTTTGATTGATTTTGGTATTGATATAAATTTTCAAATTGGTTGGGTTTTAAATCAACTTTTATTAAACCAGTTCGACGAGTGGCTAGCCAAAGTAATCCGGAGAAATCTATATACATATCTCTGATATCATCATTATCAAAAAGTCGATAGTCATTTTCATTTGATAATGTGACGAATTTCTTATTGTTAAGGTCATATTTATAAAGACCCATTTTAGTACCAATCCACAGGTGATTGTGTGAATCCTGAATAATCTTGGTTGTAGTATGATTGATAGGAGCATTTTTGGGGTTTATCGCTTGAAACTTTTCTGATATAGGATCGAATATACCTAGTCCTTTTTCTGTGCCAACCCATAAAGTATCCGTTTTATCACTATTTTTAACGACATGCAGCGTTCTTATTAATGCATGGTTTAATGAGGTAGGATTTGATGGATCATGATAATAGCGGGTAAAAACCTCTTTATTTTTATCAAATTTATTTAAACCATCGCTGGTAGCAACCCAAAGTATGCCTGGTTGTGACTCTGCAATACTCCATATTCGGTTATGACTGATGCTGTCAGGTTTATTTTCATCAAATAAATAGTTTTTAAATGAATTGGTTTCTGGAATAAATAAAGCAAGGCCTCCTCCATTTGTACCAACCCAAATGTCACCATCGCTATCTTCAAAAAAGGTTTGGATCTTATTTGATTGGATTGATGAGTTTATTGTGGAATTACTGATGGGTAAATTTACTGTTGTATTAACGGTTGAATCAGTTGTTGAATTACTAATGGTTGAATCAGAGTTTGAATTAACTAAATCATTCTGAGCATATTTTCCTAACAACTTCATTTCTTTGCTATAAACTGCTAATCCATCACCCCAGGTGCCTATCCATAATCTATCCTTACTATCAATGAAGATATTACCAGCACCGTAAAAAACCAGTGGATAGGTACTGTTAACATCATTAGAATAACGCCTGAATTCGTAACCATCGTATCTCACTAAACCTGATGGTGTTCCTAACCAAATAAAACCTGTTTTATCTTGAACTATAGAATATATAGTGGTGTCAGGAAGGCCATCTCTTAAAGAAAAGCGTTTTACAGACGAAAGCAAATTTTCACAATAAGCTGAAGTAGTCATTAAAGAAAATAATAATATATTTACAATGAAAAACAGTTTTATTGTTGTTTGTTTATATCTAGGTTTATGTTTTAAAAAATGAAGAGTAAAAATCGAATCCACTCCTTAAGAGCTAACTTAAAATATCAATATTAGGCTCTGTTCCATTATTCTGTTGTCCCTCGATGAATCCCCTATTTTTAAAGGGTTAGGCGATAAATTAGTTTTTTAACGAAAACTAGTCACAGAGTCCTAGATATAAGGGTTGAGTTTAATTCCATTTGAAGGGACAACAATTATCTACAACAGAGCCATAACATAACTGTGCTCTAGCCTATAAATTCACGCACGATACGCCGATTATGTTGACGTTATCTGTATTGAACTTTAAATGATAGTGCCCAGCATCCGGGCATGTTATCGAAACATTTGGGCCAGATGCGAACCTGAATGTATACCGATACGCTCCGTTGGTTGTGAGCATTAGTTTGTAACTGTTAATCGCTGATAGATACCATGGACGTATAGAATAGCGTACATAGTGGATTCCAGTTGTATCATAAATGCTGTCCTGTATTTTTACCCATGGGCCGTCGTATAATGGTAACCAGTTTAAGGTGGTGGAAATCGCTGATGTGTGTGCTTTCGTGAGTGATATGGTTCCGGTTGCATGTGAATGTGGCTCGGAGTCTATGTCATTGCTAATTTTACCAGTGTTCTGGTTTGTGCCTGCTTTGTCATCATCCCCTATTACTCTATCTTCGTTTTTCATTTTAAATTCCTTATATTAATAAAATTGTTGCGTGTAAGAGTGCCTCACATTATTGATCATACATTTGATTTGTTTAAATTTTCTTCTCTTAAATTTTTACATTGAGTAGCACTCTGAGTATTAGTGACCTTGTGTTTTATTAGTGTATAAATACCACTGTTAAATTTTTACAAAATACACTTTGTATAAGAATTAGGGTAAATCAGTAAACAGCAGGAGGTAGGTATTTAGAATGCAAAACCAATCCATAGTACAAATAATAACTCTTCAATAACTAAATGTAGTTTAAAATTAAAACAATGCAAACTATAATTTGTGAAAGGT
>JABSOJ010000592.1 GCA_013216005.1 Alteromonadaceae bacterium
TATTCAATATCAAATGAAGAAGGTGAAGTTACAGGTTGCGCTAACCCTGTTCAAATTTCTCAAGTCGATGAATGTAATGTTAATTCAACACAAGAATATTTAAGTGTACCTGTTACGGTTTCTAGTGGTTGCTTTGAAACGGCTAACGGCTCTAGCTGTAAATACAATGCGGTTGCTTTTGGTGGAGGTGTTCAAGCGTATGCTTTAGATTTAGAAGGCGATTGTTATTCTGAAGCATTCCCCGATATTGTCGGCAGTGAATTACCTACACCTGAAGATGCTGATTCTATGTGTGTAGCATGGGGTGGTACGGGTTTAATTTGTCCTGAAAATCCAGAAGACCATTGCACAGGTGGCAGTACTTATGCGAACGGGGCTATTGCTGATTGTGATGTTGGTTGCGGTGAAGTTAACGGTATTTTTACCTGTATTGATAACGATTTAGACAGTGACGGCTTACCCGATTTTCTCGACCCTGACATTGACGGTGATGGCATTCCAAATGAGGAAGATTTAGACAGTGATGGTGACGGACAAGACGACCCAATTACCAATGGTGGAAACGGCTCTGGTGGCTCTGGTGGTGGTACTGGCTCGGGTTCAGTTGATTTAGGCCCTGTTGTGAATAAATTAGAAGAAATCAAAAAATCCATTTCTGAAACAAACGTACCGCTTATTCAAAGCCCGACTGAAGATGCCGCTTCATTTTATACGACAACTTATGAAGACGGATTACAAGGGATTTGGGATGAGTCAAAAGCCGATTTTGAAAGCTCTGAATTTGTTGTTTTCCTCGATACCTTCAAACAAGTACCCAGCGGGGGAACGGCGGCAGCATCGCAAATGTGTTTCAACCTTGGGGCGTTGGGTAATTTGGGTTGTGGTGAGTTAAGTCCTGACTCAAGGATATGGGCAGCTATTCGAATTTTTATCTTAGTAACGGCTGGTTTCCTATGCCGCGCTATTCTGTTTGGGGGCTAAATTATGCTTGATTGGTTTGCAGCACGTTGGAATGACTTGGTTGATTTACTTTATTCATTATTGCTTTCACTCTTTGATATTTTAAAAGATTTGTTTTACTGGATTTTGGAGCAACTTTTATCTTTCGGTGCAATCATCCTTGGTGGTGTCGGCTCATTAATGACGGGCTTGAATGTCAGCCAGTACATGACATTTTTACCATCAGAAACAATTCATATTATTTCAATTATCGGATTGGGTGAAGCAATGGGAATGATAGTTACTTGCTTAACCGTTCGGTTCTTTTTGCAATTAATACCGTTTGTACGTTGGGGTTCATAGGAGAATAGCATGATACATGGAATTTCAGGAAAGCCGGGGGGCGGAAAAAGTTATGAGGCGGTGGTCAGTCACATCATCCCCATAGTGACCAAAGATAAACGAAAAGTTGTTACTAACCTGCCGTTAAACATTGACCGATTTTGTGCAATTTACGGGGAATACTGCCGTGATTTAATTGAAGTGATAGACGGCAAGTTTCATAATTACGGTGGCGAACGTCCGTTTTCAAAGAAAGAGCATTATCTACAATATGAAGACTGGCAAAATGAGAAAAATCAAAAGGTCTATTTCTTCATTGATGAATGTCATTTAGCGCTTGGCAAAGGTTCGACTGATAAGGAAGTTAAAGAATTCTATTCAATGCACCGACATTACGGTTTTGACATTATGCTAATTACCCAAAACTTTAGAAAGGTGGATATTGATATAAAAGACATGGTAGTTAATCATTACCGTGCGATTAAAAAAGCCATGATGGGGCAAGACAATAAATATATTTTAAAAGTACATGACGGGGCGGCCTCTTCTAATGCTTCGGTAGTGGCAACACATGAACGGCAATACGAGAAAAAATATTTTTCATTTTACCAATCCCATACTAAAAGCAATTCGGCAGTTGATGAAGCAACCAGCAACGATATAGAAAAGTGGTATAAGCATTGGACGATAAAAGCCAGTGTCGGCTTTTTTATCTTTGGTTTTATTGTTATCACTAATCAATTTTCAAAAAGTGATAAACAACAAACTGAACCGATACAAGAACCCGTTCAAATCGAAAGTTCAACTCCTTCAGGAACACAACAAAAGAACAGTCCTTCAATACCAACTGAAAAGCCCAAAACGCTCAGAGAGCTTGAATACGAACATATGTTAGCGAAAAGCAAAACCTATCATCCGTTTTATAAAATGAAATTATCCGTTTCAGGCAATGCTGAATATACCGATGGTAATCGGAGGGTAACGGAAATATATTTTTCAGCCACACAAAACGGGCAACATGTGTTTACTTTGAAAAGCTCTGATTTAATGCGTGCTGGTTATGATTTGAGGGTGTTAACGACTTGTGCTGTACGGATTAGGTTTTATGATTATGAAGACTATATAACGTGTAACGCTCCACGACAGGGTGTTGTCCTTGGTGGTGAACAGTTGGCGAGTAATTAGTTCGTTTTTAAATAATAAACGTATTTTAGGGAGGGGCTCGCGTAAGCGGGAGGGTTCCCTAA
>JABSOJ010000593.1 GCA_013216005.1 Alteromonadaceae bacterium
TACGCATCGTATACTTTTTACACTAAAATCGTATAAAAAACATATATATTTTATTAGGTGCGGAATGTCAGTTATATAATATAAAAACGAATTTTATGATAGCTACTATACACACGCCAATTTAAAATGAAAGATAATTTCAGCCAGTAATTTTTATAGTGATTCACTAAGGTTTAAAGTGATATCATCACCGCCAGAAATTATCAACAACACACAAATCTTCTTATTCACAAGAATACAGGACAGCTTTTTTTATGAAAATTATCAGTTTTAACATAAATGGTTTACGTGCACGATTACATCAATTACAAGCCATTATTGATAAACATCAACCTGATATTATTGGTTTACAAGAAATTAAAGTTCATAACGAACAATTCCCGATAGAAGATGTTGAAGCTATGGGCTACAAAGTTTATTTTCATGGTCAAAAAGCCCATTACGGGGTAGCTATGTTATGTAAGAAAATACCTGACAACGTGCAAATGGGTTTTCCTACCGATGATGATGAAGCTCAAAAACGTATGATCATGGTTACGACAACGACCGACAGTGGTGAAACAATCACCGTATTAAACGGCTATTTCCCTCAAGGTGAAAGCATTCATCACGAAACTAAATATCCTTATAAACGCCAGTTTTATCTTGATTTAATGACCTATCTTAATGAAAACCATACCCCGGAAGAAAACGTAGTGGTAATGGGAGACATTAATATTTCACCTATCGATTTAGATATTGGCATTGGCGAGCCTAATGCCAAACGTTGGTTAAAAACAGGGAAATGCAGTTTTCAGCCAGAAGAACGCCAATGGTTAAAAACTTTAATGGACTGGGGTTTTACCGATACTTTCAGAGCTGAGTTTCCTGACGTTGATGATAAATATTCGTGGTTTGACTATCGCTCAAAAGGCTTTGTCGATAACCGTGGCTTACGTATCGATGTTGTTTTAGCCACCCCTGCACTAGCGGCTAAATGTGTTGAAACAGGCATTGATTATGAACTGCGTGGCATAGAAAAGTCTTCAGATCATGCACCTATCTGGGCTACTTTTGGGTAAATTTTAATTTACTTACCGCTAAACTCAGCTGAAAGTACTATTAACAATCACTTATGACAAATACAAATATTACGCCCAATTACCGATGCCCACTGTGTCAGCAGAGTTTAATCTTTGCTGACAGGACATTTCGCTGTAAAAACAATCATAGTTTCGATCAAGCAAAAGAAGGTTATGTAAATTTACTGCCTGTACAGCATAAACATTCAAAAGATCCCGGTGATAATAAAGCCATGGTTAATGCCCGCCGGGCTTTTTTGGATAAAGGCTTTTATCAACCCCTAGTTGATCGCATTACCGCTTTATATCAAAAATATGGAGCTGACAATGGCAACGTATTTGATGCCGGCTGCGGCGAAGGTTTTTATACCCATCAACACAAATTAGCAAACAACAAGGTTTATGGCGTAGATATCGCAAAAAATGCCGTAAAAATGGCAGCTAAACGTTATCAAGCTTGCCATTTCAGTGTTGCTACTTTGTCGCAATTACCCTTTGAAGATAAACTTTTCAACTGGATATTTTCTGTATATGCTCCAATATTAGAGCAAGAATTTACCCGACTGTTAGCAGATGAAGGTTACTTGTTAACGGTAACACCAGCCGAAAATCACTTGTTTGAATTAAAATCGTTAATTTATCGCCAAGCCAATAAACATGATACCGATAAAAGCCCGATCAATGCCCTTAAATTAGTGACCGAAGAACGATTAAATTACGCAATGGAATTTAACCATTCCGACGACATTATTAATTTATTAGCAATGACACCTTTTGCCTTTAAAACCACAGACCAGTTATTAACCGATTTAAAAAATAAAATACAATTTAACTGTCAGGCAGATTTTTTAATTAGGCTTTATCGCAAGTAAAAAGTTTTTTGCTAAAAGCATGACCAACTTGTTAATACTAAACAATGACAGCAAGCCTGATGCGTGTGATTCACATAGATACATATTCCCTTTGCTATCTCTGTATTTAATCATCAACAGTATGAATTAAACTCTTTAGAAAGAATCAAACTCTTTTGAAAGAATTAAACTACCTATTATCCCCAAAAACAGTCAGAGGATTTTCAAACATACTATTATCTACATGATAAGCCTTCCAGTAACTTCCTTAATATTTGCACTTTTTTTGCACTTTATCTGAATAACCTTATGGTAAATTTAAGAATAACAGGAGAAAGAAATTTATGAATGTTCATTGCAAAATAATTATTATCCTTAATTTAGTGCTACTCACCTTGCTAACTTCTTGTGGTGGTTCTAATGGTTCAGGCAATACTGAGGGAATTCCAAATACACCTCCTATAAATAGTGTCTGAACGGAAATCCTGAAAGCCTTATTTTACGGGGTATTCAAGCAATATTGCAAAACCAAGATTTTGTTATTTTTGGCTAAAAACGGCCAAAACGCTTAAATCTACATCAATACCGACTGATTAGCTTAAATCTT
>JABSOJ010000594.1 GCA_013216005.1 Alteromonadaceae bacterium
TCATTTTGTATTTTGCAAAGGTCAATAAGATCAGTGTTTAACACTCTATCAATTAATACTAACGTAGCTCACTAACTTTACTTATAAGTGCTCGATTACCTTGGGCTGATGATAGTGGTGTTTTTAAAATCGGTCTTAGCGGTAAAAATTTACTTGATCAGCGGAATGTAATTCATTTAGGCGTGGTTACTGTTGAAGCTCTTGGGATCCCTGTAGCTAAGATAAACAGAGGTATAGAGGCAGGTGTTGACCTTAATTTTAATTTTTAACTATTTGATAACAATTGAATTTATAAATGAAGGTTTAAGTTAAAAAACAAGACTTAGTTTTGTGGTGCGTATTATCAGATCAGGATTCAGTTTGCCTTAAATAAGAATTAAACCAATTCGCTATGATTAATTAATATCAATTGTGGAATAAGGAATTTGGGATGAATTTGATTATAAATAAAATAAAAAAAGGATTAGTTGTCTCCAGTATATTGTTTGCTTGTAATTACTCAGTATCCATTTAAAGTGATGTGTGAATAAATCGACGAACTAGGGGGCTGGTCGGTCAAATCATCGTGATTGTAGAACGCACATTTATGTGCGCCTTAAATTGGCACAACCCCTGAATGATCGCTTACATTTTAATAAGCCATGCCGCAGTATGATGGATTAGACGTAGACAAAGCCCTAACCCATCAACATGATAAACTTTACCAGTTAGCTTTTTTAGCAGCCTGTAATTTTTGATAGCCTTCAAGCAATTTCTGATGGGTAGCAAAACCTTCTAAACCTAAACCGGGGCAGTGTAAACCATCAAACACAAGTTTACCTTCAACAATATCTAAGCAGGTTGCTGTCATTTCTTTTCCGTACATTAAACCAAGCGAAGAAATGTAAGGGGCGTATTCACGTTCGTCATGCCATTTAATTTCCAATAATGCTTGTAAACAACGATATTTACGTTTGTTTTCTTCATTTAGCTGATCAAGGTGCAATGCCCAGCTAACCCAGTCAATTGCTTGTTCGTCTTGACTGGCAAGTGCTAACATTGCTTTCATTTCACCCAGACGAATATCAGCCCAAACTGTACCTGCATCAGGTGCTAAACCGATAAATTCAGCAGCGCTAAGCGCATCGTTATAACCGCCTTCTTCAAGACCTTCAAAAATTTCAGCCCAATCTTCAACCGCTAAATCTTTTAAGGTAAGAAACGCTTCACGGAATAACGCACCATCGTTATTGTTGTTCCAGACTATTTCATCCACCGGATATATATCTGACATGCCAGGCACTAAAATTCGGCAGGCGTATACATTCAAATGGTTATAATCAGAGATATAAATGTCAAGGTTCAACTCATGAATAACGTTAACTAAGTTATCGTATTCTGTGCCTGTATCGGCGTCAAAATCCCAATCAACAAATTGGTAGTCTGGTGTGTCTTTGAAAAAGTCATAAGAGATAAAACCACTGGAATCGATAAAATGCAATTCAATATTATGAGGTGAAGCAATTTCATCTTCGTCAAAACTTGGTGGTTGGAATACATCAAGTTGATCAAGACTACGGCCTTGTAACAATTCAGTCACGGTGCGTTCAAGTGCTACTTCAAAACTAGGGTGTGCACCGAACGAAGCGAAAATACTGCCGTCTTTTGGATTAATAAGTGTCACGCTCATTACCGGGTATAAACCACCTAATGAAGCGTCACAAATACGTAAATGAAAACCATGACTTTCCAGCTCGCGGCAATCGGCTAATATTGTCGGGAAACGTTCTAAAACTTCCAGCGGAATTTCAGGTAAACAAATACCTTCGGCAATAATTTTGTTTTTCACATAACGTTCGAATACTTCAGATAAGCTTTGCACGCGGGCTTCATTTTGAGTATTACCCGCTGACATTCCGTTACTGACAAAGACATTACCAATAACGTTAACAGGAATATAAATATCTTTTTGATCACGCTCACGGGTATAAGGCAGGGCACATACGCCACGTTCACCAGCGCCTGAGTTCATATCAAATAATTTATCGACGGTAATTTCTTTATTGGGATCAAAGTATTCCCATAAACCAGCATCCATTAGTCCTTCTGGAATGCTCTCGTCTTCAGTGAAAAACCACTTTTCATTTGGATAATGTACAAATTCACTGTTTGATATTTCTTCGCCAAGATAATAATCGGCAAAGAAGTAGTTACAGCTTAAACGTTCGAAATATTCACCTAACGCACTGGCTAAACAAGACTTAGCACTAGAGCCTTTACCATTGGTGAACATCAGGCCACATGACTTATCTTTGATGTGAACAGAATAACAGTTAGCAATCGGGTTTAACCAAGAGGCTTCTTCTATATCAAAACCAAAAGACTCCAGCTTGTCTTGCATGGTTTTGATAGAAGATTCAAGATCTCTGTCTTTGCCTTTGATAAAAGTTTTTTCTGTTGTGTTTTCAGTCGTCATAGCTATCTCTGTGATTAGTTCTTTGATTAGGTAAATTGAACGTGATCCAATTAGTTGTGTATA
>JABSOJ010000595.1 GCA_013216005.1 Alteromonadaceae bacterium
CATAGAGGAATTATTATCCAAAATTAAGGGATCGACTGGTTTTGCTTTACTTCCGCGTAGCGGTTTCGTTCAACAAGGCGTTCTATTTGCTGGCTACGAGTGCTGGTTGGGATACAAGAACAGCTTTCAAAGCTATGTCGCTGGCAAACCAGACTTATTGGACAACTAACAGCACATTCGATGAAGGTGCGTGTGGTGTTGAGTCTGCGGCCGGAGATCTAGGCTACACAGTGGCTGACGTAACCGCTGCATTTGTTGTTGTGGGTGTTGCTTGTGGTGGAACTCCACCGCCACCAACTTCAGATTCGTTAGAGAAAGGTGTTGCCCAGACCATTTCTGGTCCTTCAGGTTCAGAAACACATTTCACTCTGCAAACACCTGCTGATGTTGGTGCAGTATCGTTTAATCTGAGCGGTGGTACTGGTGATGCTGACATGTACGTTAAGTTCGGTTCAAGCCCTACCCAAAGTAGCTATGATTGTAGACCATATATAGCTGGTAACAATGAAACTTGTGATTTTTCTTCAGGTCAAGATGGCAGGTACTACGTAATGATTTACGGTTACAGTTCTTACACCAATACTATGCTAGTTGGTGATTATGATGGTGGTACAACATCTCCGGGTGACAGTGGTTCTAAATCAAATATCAGTATTGAAAAAAGCGCTTGGGATCGTACAAGTGTGACTATACCAGAAGGTATAGGTAGCTTCACAGTCACTACTACCGGCGGTACTGGTGATGCAGCCTTGTACCTACGATTAGGCTCAAATCCTACTACAAAAAATTACGATTGTCGCTCAAAAACCAGAAATACTAATGAAGAAACCTGTACAATCGCCAGTCCTGGTGCAGGTGATTGGGTTATAGGTATAAAGGCTAAAGGAGCAGTTTCTGGTTTAGATATGTCTTGGAGCTACGAGTAAACTTAAACCTACTAATGAAATATTAAACTTGTAAAAATTTACGTCACCTGTTTAATACAACAAAAGCTGGTTAACTTAGGTTAACCCGCTTTTTTTATTTCTCTATTTAAGTGAAACATAGTTGCCTCGACTATCATCAACCAATCCGTACAATTGATCGTATACCACGTCCATTTAACATCTCCGGTTAAAAAATAAACCATTAAATAGAGTCAAATTTAAACTGTATTTACTAGGCTCTGTTCCATAATACTGTTGTCCCTCGATGAATCCCCTATTTTTAAAGGGTTAGGCGATAAATTGGTTTTTTAACGAGAATTAGTCACAGAGTCCTAGATATAAGGGTTGAGTTTAATTCCATTTGAAGGGACAACAATTATCTACAACAGAGCCATTTACTACTACGTTTATAAAAAATCAGGTCCAAAATTATTCTACATTATTAAAAGCATAAATTACATTTATGTAATAAATATTACTTATTTTTGTTAAGTATTTGTATTTTATATGTTGCTAGGCTACGCTTGTTTTGTAACGAAATGTATTCGGCAATAGTTTTATGTTTGCTAATGCCAACTACATATTGTCGCCTGATTAATGAATCAGTCGTTTGCTGTGCTCTGAACCATTAATGAGATTAGTTGTAAATAATAAAAATACAATAATTAAAATAAAATATGGATGTAGAAATGAGTATTAATAAAATAACAAAAATATCGGCAGCAATTGCCTGCGTATTAACCATGTCAGCCCATGCTGGTTCTGTTCAGAGTGCCTCTACAATGAGTGCTGGAATGACCGGTAATGACATTAATCAAGTATTGAGTTTGACTGGTAACAGTTTGATGAGAGAAGTTAAATCTCTTAATCTTGGTATAGGTTTAACTAAGATCCGTTTTCAACAAGAATATAAAGGCGTTCCTGTATTTGGGTATAACCTGACTGGTACACAGACACCTATGGGTTTATACATAGATGTTACCGGTAAATTCATGAATCTTAACGAGCATGACATTTCAGTTGTGCCGGGTGTTTCATCTACTTCAGCATTTAGTTCGGCGCTGAGCAGTGATAATACAACAAAGGCATCTATCTACAACCAAGAAAATGACATGTTCATTTATATGGTAAAAGATAAGCCAGTGTTGGCTCACCGTGTTTCTTATGTAATACCTTCAGACAGTGGTGACACACCTTCACGTCCGGTACATTTCATTGATGCTCAAACGGGTGAAACGCTTTATAGTTATGAAAATATACAGCATGCTGAAGTAGCTACAGGGCCTGGTGGAAATACTAAAACTGGTGAGTATGAATATGGTACTGACTTTGGTTTTAATGACGTTTCTGTGAGTGGCAATACCTATACTATGAGTAATGCTAACGTTAAAACCGTTAACTTAAATCATGGTACTTCGGGTAGCACAGCATATTCTTTTACAGGTCCAAGAAATACAGTTAAATCAATTAACGGTGCTTATTCACCATTAAATGACGCGCATTTCTTCGGTGGCGTTGTTTTTGATATGTTTAACGATTATACCGGTCAAGCACCATTAACATTCCAGTTAACTATGCGTGTTCACTATAG
>JABSOJ010000596.1 GCA_013216005.1 Alteromonadaceae bacterium
AACCCAACACTAAGAAATTGATCAACCAGAATGCACTTTCTTGTGAGCCTGGTACTAAGGTCCATTGACTACTGAAAACATTGTGATCCATTATCAAGGTAGCAAAGCCCCAAAGTGGACGTTGACAACCACGGGCAAAAATAATCAAGGCACCCAAATAAGGAATAGCCCGTAAATCCTTCGCGGTTCCTTCATGCTCATTGAGTCTTTTATTGAATTCGGCTCGTTCTTCTATCGCTAACTTTGCCGCAATATTGGCTTGATTGTCAGCTTGTTGTTGAATTGCCAACGATAGCTTTGCTTTTTCTTGCGCTGACATTGACGGGGGAAAATAATCAGTTACCGCATCAACAACCTTGCTGCCAATGCCACCTGATAAAAAATCGGCTACTTTACTGAATAACTTCATCACACGGCCACCAACTCAAAATGAGGCAAATCAAGAAATTGTTCATCAACCGTACGACCGTCACTATTCCAGTCACCACCCCAACGTATCCGGTGAGTAATTAATTTTTGTTCAAGCAATTCATCCGCAACCCGTTTGACATAACCCGCGAATAAGGCGAACGCTTTGTGATCATCCCAATCAGTATTTTTAAGTTCAACGAAATAAGGTCCGGCATCAATCGCCATTGACGGCAACTTATTATGTTTTGAATCCGGATATTTAACTTGAGACAAGCCATCATCAAACGCTTTGTTTTGCGCTTTCATTTGTCGATAGCCACACAATATAGTGTTATCGATCTTTTTGATGACAGTGTTGAATATTAATTGCAGATCACTATGGCAGGTCGCCAATCGTTTTGTTGATGTCTTACCGTATACTGCCATGGTGATCCTCTTAACTTGTCACAATGAATAAAATTAAAGTACGGCTAATTCAGCCTTGGTTTTTAAATAAGTTTCTTCTTCAAACTCGATGCCGATAATCTTTCGACCAAGTTTTAATGCCGCTTTACCTGTAGCACCTGAGCCAAGAAACGCATCAAGCACTACATCACCGGGACGAGAGCTTGTTTTTATGATGTGCTCCATCATATCGGCGGGCTTTTCACAGGGATGTTTGCCCGGATAAGGTTGAACCACTTTGAAGTTCCACACGTCGGTATATTGCACTTTGGCATTCACGCTGAAATAACGACGCGCTAAATCAAACTGTTTTTTTAGTGCGTCATAATCGACATGTAGCCCTTGCATTTCATGCTGAACGCATTCGTAATCACGGTATAACGGGTTTAATTTATCTTTAGCATGTTGTGCGAAAAGCATTTGAAGCTTTTCGTATTGTGCTTTGCTTGGTAATTGCCACTGACTGGCACTAAACCAATGACTACACATTTGTGTACCCGTGGCTTCATTTATGGCTTTTGCGGAGACTTGTAACTCTGCTCTGGCTTGTTTGAAATAATTAATAATAGGCTCAAACGCATTTTGTTTGGCTTGCTCTTTCTTTTGGTCATAACCGACAAGCCCTTTTGCTTGACCATCAGCATTGTAATGTTGTGCAAAAATAATGCGCTCTGTTTGCGGTGCAAAACCCCGTAATTTTTCTTTACAGTGCCGCATATATAAACCCGAAGGTTTAGCCCAAACAATATGGTTTAACACTTCAAAGCGCTGTTTAATTAACAGCTCAGTTCCTGCGCTCAATTGAGGCGAACAAAACAGGTATATACTGCCTGAGGGTTTTAATACGCGGTAAAAGTGATACAACACATCATCTAGCCATGCCAGGAAACTCTCAACATCGGGCCACTGGTTATCCCACTCATTTTTCTTTACCCGAAAATATGGTGGGTCCGTTGCGATCAAATCAACGCTGTTATCGGGTAATGTATTTAATACGTTTAAGCAATCATCGTGATACAACGTCAGATTGTCGTTGCTTGACTTTTTACTAATTGGATTTTCTTTACGGTGTTTTATTTCAATTGGTGATACTTGGTTCAAGCTTAACTCCTAGGGCAGTCGCGGGGTTTCCCCCGGCACTCTGGGCGCTCGAACGATTGATACTTTTACATCTGTTGCATTTAATAACGATGATGCCGTCATATTCACACAACTTCTTTTTACAGGAAAAACATCTTAATACTTCTAACATTTAAACACTTACCGATACGTGATAAAGTTCCTTTTGTCTGTACAGACGGGGGAAGCCTTGGTTTTATCGTATGGTCTGTCATATGATGGGACGGCTAATTGATACTCGACATATCGGTCAGTCGCTTCCTTTCTGTTTTACTTTGCTTTAGATATGAAAAAACCCCGGCATTTCTGGCGAGGCTTTTCAACAATAGCGAAAGTATACCTGATTTTGAGGGGAAAAATAGGACAGTTCTGTCCAAGGCATTTTTATTAAACAATTTATGAAATTTAATTAGAATTACATTAAATAATTTCTATTAATCTTTTACCTCATTATAAAGGACAGTAGTTACCACAAACCTGACATTAAGCATTATTCGCGTTTAGTGAGTTTGGATTAGAGTATGTATTGATAACGATCAAAA
>JABSOJ010000597.1 GCA_013216005.1 Alteromonadaceae bacterium
GAGCAAACCGTCGTCGATTTTTTTACGCAAGTCATGCAAATGGATAGTTTTACATTACGCCAAGAGGCCCTAGAATAATGAAAGAATTCATTCTAAGCGGTTAAAATGAACTCCGAAACTTGAGTAATAATAATCTGGATTGTTAGCTTTTTTATTTTTACTATTTTGCAGAAACAATTCAAAGTCATTGATAAGTGACTCTGATTTAACTTTTTCATTATTTTTGTTGGTAAGCGTAAGCCAAATGAACAACAGCCCGGCCATTTAACACTGAATAAAAAAGTGCATCATTATTTTGATATCACCATTGATCGTTGTACCTTTAACCCCTGCAACAAGATTATTTAAACTGAAAGTTGTATCGACTCCTTTAAAATACAATTGAGTTTCACGCGGAATATATACTTTTAATACGCTAACATTTCCCCAATGCGAACGACCTCATGTAACCACTTTAACTAAACTTTTATCGCCTCTGTTTTAAGAATTAAACCTTTTACGGAATCGTCTAACTCACCCTTTATCATAATTTCAGCTTTATCCCAGCCTATAACTTTGACAAACCACGGGTTACCTCAATCATTACACCTCCTGTGGCAGGCACAATTAAAGAGCGATGAACTTTATCACCAGCAAAGGAAATGCTATGAAAGAAAAAGATACTGGATAAAAACATTAAATTTCGAAAATTTCTCAACAAAACGACCCCTGAATCAAATTAAAACTAAAACTAATTTAAACATCACACCTATCATGATTATATACCAAACAGGATCACATATATCGATAGAGTAATTGCTTTTACCTATGAATTTGTCACTTAGTTAATAACAGTATCTGAATTGATTTTCTCGTCTATTAACCTTGTTTTATATAATATTCAAAATAGTCTTTCAAGTGACTGATACCCTTACTATATAACAAATTTGACCTTATATTTAATCAATATCTTTCCAAAAATATAGATCGCAGAGTGGTTGACCAATTCATTTGAACAATATATAAATCACCAACGTTAATATCTGGGATGCCCAATCGGGACCTATTTTTGAAGAATGTAGCGGGAGCTTTATGTTTAATTTTTTTAGTCGATCTATCATGCGCCAACTGGTGGTAGGCACTTCGGCCTCTGTAGCAATACTACTGGCCATCACCTCATATTTCATGCTCTCAAACATCAGCGATCAATCCAGAGAACAATTAATCGCTTCTATAGAAGGTATCGTTAAGTTACAAGCCACTGAAGTTCGAAGTTTTTTTGAAGCAAAAGGTCAAATAAACCATAGTGTATTCTCAAATCCACAAGTCATTGACTGGTTCAAAACCTACAATGAACGTGTATCAGAAATTGACAATAACCCTCACTATCAAAGTGTAACCGAATACTTTAAATACATTTCAGAAAGTGATCCTGCAATAAAGAGTGTATTTTTTGGTGGTGAAAATACTCACGAATATTTCGATTTAGGTGGTCGTTATACTGATCCTGATTACTATACTGACCAAAGACCCTGGTGGGGAGATGCTATCAGCAAAGGGCGTATGTATGTCACAGACCCTGCTGTTGACAGAAATGACGGCTCAGTTTCAGCCACCGTCACTAGTCCCTATTATTTACCGAATGGTGAATTATTGGGAATTGGCGGGAGCGACATTCTTATTACCACAATAGGAAAAGATTTATTATCTGGTATTAAGTATCAAAATGAAGGTGAAGCCTTTTTAATGACAGATTCAGGAAAATTAGTCTTTTTCCCCGGATTTAATAAAAACTTTTCCCCCGGGGACTTAATGTCTTCAGTTGACGAAAAATTCTCCGGCACTGAAGGTTTTTCAGCATTACAATCTCAAATAACGATGAATACTTCAGGACTTGCTCACGTAACCTGGCAAGGAAACGAATACGAAGTTATTTTCAATAACGTTCAAAGTGATTACCCACAAATGAATTGGAAACTTGGTTTTATGGTACCTGAGCATTTAATTTCAGATCCCGTCACCGGAGCTTTGTGGTCTTCCAGCATTATTGTTTTAATTATCCTTATACTCATTGCCATCGTTGTTTGGCTTCTGGTTTTACCCGTTATAAAACGTTTAAATCATCTTCAACTTGCCATGCACGATATAGCTAAAGGTGACGGAGATTTAACAAAACGGATCCCACCATTAAACAATGATGAAATTGGCCTTTTGGTTAATGAATTCAATACTTTTGTAGATAAAATTCAAGGTCTGGTTAAACAAACAGTTATTATTACGGACGAAGTTGGAAAATCTAGTATCACAGCAAGCGACATTGGCGAACAAACAAATCTCATTATTGATGACCAAAAACGTGAAATTGACTTAGTGGCAACTTCGGCCACAGAGTTAGCTCAAACAAGTACTGAAATTTCTAATAATATTAATCTCTCAATAGACCTTACACTCGATTCCGCAGTTTTTAGAAGTTGACTTTTAAAAACTATTTAAAAACATATTGTTATATAACAGCTAAC
>JABSOJ010000006.1:0-3533 GCA_013216005.1 Alteromonadaceae bacterium
GGTTTTGTTGTGGTAACGGGTGAAACAATCGAGCTTTGTACAACACTGGTTTTAATGTCTAAAGATGAATTTATCGCTGCTTCATCTGTCACGGATATTTTAACCATGTCCCAAGCTGATTATGAGGAATTAGCCAAAGCGTTTTTGATACTGCTTACTTTATCGGTATCAATCAAGTTGGTTATACGGCAGTTAATACCAAAGTAATTGCCAAATTAACCGTTTAAATCGCGCAAATTAGCGCAAACAATAAAAGGAAAACAATTATGTCAAAACTTATGTCTATGTTGCGAAACAAAAAGATTCAATTTGCCACTGCTTTAACTACTGGTTTTGTATCTTTACAGTCTCACGCGACTATTGATGTGTCTGCGGCTACTACAGCAATCACCACTGACGGTACAGCGGCTATTACAGCAATAGGTGGGGCTTTAATTGGTTTAGCGGCTACGGCGGTCGTGTTCAAATGGGCTAAAGGTGCAATTTTCGGTTAATCATTGATTAGTTGAAATGTGTATTGGTGGCAGTGTTTCCGCGCTGTCACTTCTTTTCATCCCTTTCTTAAAAAGGTGCCTTAATGTGTGGTTTCTTGTCCTTCTTGCGCTGGTCGTCTGCGCTTATATTGCTACTGATTTCTAATACGTCATTTTCTGCTGAAGGAGATGTTATTTATTCTAGTAATGCAAAACTTGCTTGTCAGGTAGGTGATAATGTTCAATCGCTTGCTGATGTTGTGAACTGTGTTACTCCTATCGTTAAAAGCGGCGATTATACCTACACGTATATGTATGCCACCGCCTCTGGCACGAATACTATTTATACGCGTTATAATTTACACAAAAGCTCGAATAATAGTAACAGTACTATCTCAAGTTATTTCCGGATTAATATGGGCTCGTCATGTGCGTTTATTGATGGTGCTTTAGTGTGTGGCTTGCCCTGTAACTCAAACCAAGGTTGTCTGGTTTTTTATGCTGAATCTTGCTCTGCTCCTTCCTATATAAGCGGCTGGAATTATACTAGCCCTAAAATCCTTTCTTTTGCCTGTATCACTCCTGCGCCTATAGAGTGTCAATTCGGCTCTGATTGTGAAGATATAATAGAAGACCATGTAGACGCACCTATTGTTTATATTGGTGTACAAGGGTTAACAGGTGAGCAGGGTATTCAAGGTGAGCAGGGTGATCAAGGGCAACAAGGTATTCAGGGTGAAACAGGCGAACAAGGTACGCAAGGTATTGCAGGATTAAACGGGGCTGATGGTGTCAATGGTGAGCAAGGTATTCAGGGTGAACTAGGCGAACAGGGGTTTCAAGGGATTGCTGGTTTAAACGGTTTAGATGGTCTTGATGGTTTAAATGGTATAAATGGCGCTCAAGGTATACAAGGTATTCAAGGGTTAACAGGTATATCGGGTCAAGATGCGGTTGAATGTACGGTTGATAAATCAGGGGCAGTTACTACGATAAATTGTCCTTCCGGCTATTCTCAAATTTCTGAAATTCTTATCAAAGAAGATGTTCATGCGTTATTAAAATCGCAGTTCTGTTTTGTGTCTTCTGTCGATGAAAACACTAATACAAC
Source organism: Alteromonadaceae bacterium (assembly GCA_013216005.1). Classification (GTDB taxonomy): domain Bacteria; phylum Pseudomonadota; class Gammaproteobacteria; order Enterobacterales; family Alteromonadaceae; genus JABSOI01. The sequence continues at coordinate 1,585 of JABSOJ010000006.1, forward strand.
CACTTATGATTGCCCTGAAGGTCAACGAGTTGTGCAAGTTAACAATGGCGTTGATGGTCAGGATTTTGAATTTTCTGATTTTACTTCTGAGCAATTAGCGTCTTTAAAAGGTGCTGACGGGGTTGCTGGGGTTGACGGTTTAAATGGCGTTGACGGTACTAACGGTATTGATGGGGCTAACGGTGTAAAAGGCGATACGGGTACAGCGGGACAAGATGGTGACGATGGTTTGCAAGGTGCAGAGGGTTTACAAGGTGTTCAGGGTCAGCAAGGTATTCAAGGTGTTGCAGGGGTTGACGGTACAGATGGTGAAGTTGTCAATATGGATGAACTGATTAGTTATCTTGATGGTACAACCGTGGATACGGGCGAATGGGATACAAAAGCGGAGGGTAAATTTGACCAATTTTCTGAGGGCGGTATTCCACACGATGAATTTAATGTTGAAGCAGAGGCAACCAGTTATTTAAGTGGTAACGGGGTGTCGATTACTGCGACATGTCCTGCTGCTGAATCTATTGATATTTTAGGCAGTAATGTTGAATTTTCTTATGGTCCACTCTGCGATTTAGCTGACTTACTTAAACCGTTATTGCTCGCGTTTACGTGGATTTCCGCAATGGTACTTTATTTCAGGAGCCTTTAACTTATGCAATTATTATTCACGGGATTTATTCAAGTTTTTTGGCTGCTATTTGGCGCGGGTATTTGGTATGTCATTAAATTAATTGGTTTTGGGCTGGTGACGTATACAGGTCTTAATTTTGCAACAGATACTATTCTAGCTTATGTACAAGCGAACTTTGATGGTTTGCCCGTCAATATATTAGGCATGCTGGGCTTATTGGGTATTGATAAAGCGTTCAATATTTTATTGACAGTTTTTGCGGTTCGTTTGGTGCATATGGGGGTTACGGGTGGCAGTAGAACAACAGCCGCTTGGAAAGCTCCTGCGAATACCAATGTTATTAACGGGATATTTAAAGCCTAATGTTATATATCATCTCGGGCTTGCCGGGGGGCGGTAAAACCTTAAATACCCTGAAAGAAATTATCTATAATCAGGCCAATTTTAAACGTCCCCTTTATTATTATAATATCCCTTGTAACTTACTGGATTATGACTATTGCCAAACTTTTCAGGCGTTCTTTTACAGCGTTTATTTATTGGAGCTTTCACCCGATGAAAAACAGTTTATTCAAAAACGGGTAGACGTTATTGAAAAACGCTACAAGCGATTAGTTGAATTACAAGATTTTCCTTTTCTGGAAGTACCTTTTAAACAAGAGCATGATGCTTTTGCGTTGTGGTTTTCAGTCATTAAACGTGTTGCTCCACCGCATTGGAAAACCTTAATTACTTCCATTGCGAAAGAAGCCAAAGAATACGAACAAACCTTAGATTTTAGTGTCTTTGAAAAATTTAATTTTCACTGGACCAAAATTGACAATGTTGAAAAATGGCACTTACTAGAGCCAGATACTATTTTTGTGTGTGATGAAGCACAAGAATATTTCCCTGTCAGAATAAAAGAAAAACCACCTGAGTTCATTACCGCATTTGAGCGTCACAGACACTCGGCTTTTGATGTGTATTTGATTTCACAATCTGCCAATTTTATTGATATTCATGCAAGGCGTTTAGCAGGAACACACGTTCATTTTTACCGACCGTTCAACTCAAAAACAACCAGTCGTTTAGAATGGTCAAAAGTCCATAATCCTGATGATTACCATGATAAACAATCGGCCCAAAAATCACGGGTTAAAAATGATGTGCGTTTTTATGGTGTCTATCGTTCGGCTGTTTCTCACACGCATAAATTTAAACTACCTAAAATTGTGTTGTTATTGCCCATTGCTTTAATCGCTATTTTATTCAGTGTTTACAGTATCTATAATTTATTCAGTAAAGAGCCTGTTGTTAATGATAAATCTATTACTCATGC
>JABSOJ010000006.1:3633-4385 GCA_013216005.1 Alteromonadaceae bacterium
TTATCATGCTTTAAAACCACACTATCGAAATCGGTTTTAACATGCACTTGTTATACCCAGCAATTTACAAAATACCCCGTTGATAAAAATATCTGTGTTGATTTTGTCGATAACGGCTTTTTTGACCATGCACTGACTAACGATAAAAAACATAAAACGAAATCCAATAAATCACTTGAATCGGGCGGTGTATTTTAATGAAAAAAATCTTATTGATGTTACTACTTACGTTTAATGTGGGTGCAACGACTATTGCAACGAACTATGAATTAAATCTGGTTGATAAAAATCTCAATCAGTTTATTGCATGGTTTTCAGATACGACTAAAAAAACGGTTATTTTAGATAAAGATATTGACGGTACAGTGACAATATTTGCTCGTTCTGGTGTCAATGCTAAAGATATTTACACGTTATTTATTAATGTGCTGAATTCTCAAGGTCTAACTTATACCATCGAAAAAAATATTTTCAGGGTGACTAAATCCACCATCAAAATTAATCCTGAAGAAATCATTACTTCATTTTATGATTTTAAAAATATCTCTGGCAAACATGTTGAAAATTTAATTCCACCGTTAACAACATTAACGGAACAATTAATTACCGCGCATTATTTACAAGAGAAACAATCTAAATTCAAAGATAAAAATAAACACTTTTCAATTGAAGCCTTATTTTCTGGACGTTCTATTTTGCTAACGGCCCCAAGGTTTGTACATGAGCATTTAACACCTGTTTTTAATCAATTG
>JABSOJ010000058.1 GCA_013216005.1 Alteromonadaceae bacterium
CCGAAGGCGTAACCCATCAAAACACCAGCTTTAAAGACTATTATCAGATAGTTGCGTTCTACAAAGTGATGGGTTACACCGTTGGCTAATCCATCCTACAACTATTATAGCAACACTTAACTGGTACATAGCCGATGGTATTAGTGAATTGGTATTAGTTAATGGGGATCAGAGGTAAAAAGTAGAAGGAAGAAGTTGTTGAGTTTTGCTTTTATGGTATACGCAACATAAGTTACACAAGCAACTTAAGCTTTAATACCAATAGAACTATTACTAATGTTAGTTCTACCTTTTTGATCATATGTCATCGTGTTATTACTCATGCTTTTTTGTAGCATGCCTTTAAATCGATTTATTGCAATTTGGCTGTTATTGATAATTTGCCCGTTCATTTCATTTTGCTTTTTGCATTCAGTTAATAAGTTAACAATGCGGTTTACTTGTTCTGCAAAATTTTCATCTTCTAGTAATAAGGCAAAAGTTGTCTGTTGGCTAATTGCTTGATCAAACTGATTGATCTTAGTTAGGCTTTGCTCTTTTTCTGCTGCGGCTTGTTCCAGTACAGAAAGTTCGCGGGTTTTTAATATTTCAAGTTCATTACTCAGCAAAGTATGAAGTTTGGTCAACTCCGCTTCTTGTTTGTTAAGTAATTCAGTTACGTGAGGAATATCCATCATTACGCTTTATTTTTAAACCTGTTTGTAAGAAATACCGCTAGGTAGAACATGAATTATTATTCATCAAATAAGTCAAATTCAAAGGCTAACATGTTTTTAACCAACTTATCCGCATCAATTTTATATTCGCCTGCTGCAATTGCCTTTTTTAACTGCTCAATATTTTTTTGATCAGTGACAGGGCCAGAACTCGCTTTCTTTTGTAGTTCACTTAATTGCTTAGCTTGTGGCGTAATAGACACAGAATCTACACGAACTTGCTTAGCTTGTTCAACATTAGTCGACGTCTGAGTCGCATTTTGTTTTACTTGCGTTTGCTGTTCTACAGTTTGTTTTACTTGGCTGTTTGCACCCAAGTTATTGATGTTTATAGCCATAATTTTTTCCTGTGGCAAATAAATATATAAACTTAACTAGCTATCGGCAAAAGCCGACTTTTCTTAAGTGTTTTCTAAAATAAGTTCAGCAAAATTAAACTGAAATCATAAATGTAGCACGGAAATTGATACTTAAAATTAAAAATGTAAAAGTACCATGAAAACCTTTTTAAATAAGCGCATAAATAAGTAAGAGTCATAAATCAACTACCACATGGTTTATTGCACTTACGCGTGCCATTATTGTCTTGCCTGAACGTCTGTTTTTAACACTGATTTGATCGCCAATACTGCCATCTTTCAGTGCTATGCCTGTTGTTTTTATAGAAAAATCATTAGAAATTGCACTAATAATAACGCTTTCGCCTTTACAAACCAAGCAAATGTTTCGACGGGTGATCGCTGAGCCTTTTGAAATTGTTCTTTTAGATTTAGCACCGGTAACTTTGTTTGTGTTATTGATTATTTCACCGCGAAGTTTGCTTTGATCCCGATATTCTATTGAAATATTGCTTTCGTTTAATATTGAACCTTTACTAATTCCTGTAGTTGCAACAAGAACGGGCACCATTGTACTAATTTTTACAGGAATAAACATTTGCCAGGGTGTTGAATCTTTGCAAATTATTTTAACATTTACGTTTCTACTGCTATGTTTTTCAGGTATATTTGCACTTAAAGATGAAAGACAAGGTTTTATGGCAACCCTGGGATCAATTTTTGACACTTTAATATCTACTTTACCATTAGTCGGTACAGCCGTATTTTTTTCAACATACGACTTTACAAAATTTTCAATATACGTGCGATCTAACGCTAATGTGTAGCTAGTTGCAGGTAAAGTAGTCAATGTTGTTATAAATAAGAGCAAAGTCTTTATTTTATTCATAAGTTTAGTGATCTAATTTTAGGGTATTTACAATACTCGTCTATGCTTATTTTATGATTAACATAAATTTGCCGCATTAATTTAAGTAAATTTAAGTCAGTTTAAGTAAATATGGCAAAGTATTAAGCGTCAATTTTTAGACATAATGTTTTATATTACGTTTTTGTTAATAGATACATTCAAAAAATGTGCCTAGTTGTCATTATTTGTTGATAACACACGTGCAATTCAAAATGAGGTTTATATGGCAGGTATTTTAGATTCGGTAAATCAACGTACACAGTTGGTCGGGCAAAACAGGCTCGAATTACTGTTATTTAAACTTGTTGGTAGACAACGTTTTGGCATAAATGTGTTCAAGGTTCGGGAAGTATTACAGTGTCCGCGACTAACCATGTTGCCTAAGCAAGATAAATTTATTAAAGGGGTTGCACATATTCGTGGACAAACTATCTCAGTTATTGACCTTAGTAAAGCAACAGGTGGTCCTGCAATTACTCAAACTGAAGATTGTTTTGTTATAATTGCTGAATATAATCGTGCGGTACAAGGCTTTTTAGTTTCCAATGTTGAACGCATTATCAACCTTAGGTGGAAAGACGTTATGCCTCCGCCGGAAGGTGCCGGGAAATCAAGTTATTTAACAGCGGTAACTGATATTGAAGGCGATATGGTCTCTATTTTAGATGTTGAAAAAATTCTTAATGAAATTAATCCTGTTTCTACCGAATTAAGTGAAGATGTTATTGATATTCACGTCGGAGAAAAGCTGGGTGATAAACTTGTGATGATAGCTGATGACTCTGCCGTAGCAAGGAACCAGGTGAGAAGAGCACTGGAACCATTAGGTATTAAGATGATTTTAGCTAAAAATGGTCAGGATGCGTTAGATCAATTATTAGCAATTGAAGCTGAATGTGAACATTGCATTACTGAAAAAGTTGCCTTGTTGATTTCAGATATAGAAATGCCTGAAATGGATGGTTATACCTTAACCGCTGAAGTTAAAGCAAATGAACGTATGCGTAACCTGCCTGTTATTTTGCATACATCATTAAGTGGTGTTTTTAATAATGCCATGGTGGAAAAAGTTGGCGCAAATGACTTTATTCCCAAATTTCATCCTGATGAGTTAGCTACTGCCGTTAAAAAGTGGTTGAAAATGGATGAAGAAGAATAAAGTAGTTAAGTTTCAGGAGTGTTAAAATTATGGAGCAACAAATTGTAGCTGAAGATATTATACCCTCCCATTAATTTGTCATAATAATAAGTGAGTAAAACCTAGTGCCTAGACAGCTTGATGATAGAAGTTATCAACAATTTAGAATATTTTTAGAGCAACAATGCGGCATCGTGCTAGGAGCAAATAAGCAGTATTTAGTTATAAGTCGATTAGCGCCTTTAATGGCTAAGTTTGATGTTGGTACGTTAGATGAATTAGTTACGCGTACTTTAAGCCCAATTGAGCGGCAATTACGTGCCGCAGTGATTGATGCAATGACTACTAATGAAACGTTATGGTTTCGTGATGCATACCCGTATGAGTTATTAAAAAATCGCATACTTCCTGAATTCGCTGATCAATCTACGCTTAAAATATGGTCTGCCGCCAGTTCATCCGGTCAAGAGCCTTATTCAATAGCCATGACTCTATTAGAATACCAGAAAATGAATCCAAGGAAATTTTCTGGTGGAGCGCAAATTATTGGCACTGACATATCAAACACTATGTTAGAGCATTGTAAGTATGGTCATTATGATAGTCTTGCCCTTGCTCGCGGTTTGTCGGCAGACAGAAAGCGTCAGTTTTTTGAACCTGCTGATAATGGCATGTATAAGATTAAAGATCAGGTTAAAAATATGGTTAGTTTCCGGCCACTTAATTTACTGAATAGTTATAGCTTAATGGGGCGTTTTGATATTGTGTTTTGCCGCAATGTGTTAATCTATTTTTCACCGGAAATTAAAGCTAAAATTATTGCCCAAATTCATGGTGTACTTAATAAAAATGGCTACTTACTGCTTGGTGCTTCAGAATCTTTATCGGGTTTAAGTGACTCTTTTAATATGCGGCGTTGTAACCCCGGTATCATCTATCAGAAAAAATAAATATCCTTTCAACTGAGAATTCGTCCATATCCTCAATGCATATAATTAGTATTTGGCATAAATCTTGAATGTCTTGCTGTAATCGTTATACCGCAAATTTTGAGGTGACATTATGGCTATTAGTTTTGATAAAGCGTTTGGGCTCCATCCACAGGGCTTAATTGTCCGAGCAAAACGTGCAGAAATAATTGCGGGTAATATTGCTAATGCAGATACTCCCGGTTATAAAGCCGTAGGAATGGATTTTCAAAAAGCTTTAGAACAAGCCTCTCATAAACAGCAATCAGGTATGACTCGTACCAATAGTAAACATTTCGATATACGGTCTGAAATTAATCATGGTATTGGTTTCCGTACCCCTAATCAACCTGATACGGGTGATGGAAATACGGTAGATGTACAAGTGGAACGAAACTTGTATCTACAAAACTCATTAGAGTATCAAGCAAGCCTTCAATTCTTGACCGGTAAAATTCAAGCGTTGAAAAAAGCAATCACTGGAGGGCAATAATAATGAGCCTATTTAATGTATTTGATATTACAGCTACTGGGATGAGCGCACAATCGGTGCGGTTAAATACCACAGCAAGTAACATTGCCAATGCTGATAGTGTTAGTAGTAGTATTGATGAAACATATCGTGCCAGGCATCCAGTTTTTGCCGCCGAGATGCAAAAAGCTGCCGCCGGTCAAAGTGATTCGGCCAGTGCATCGGCTGGTGTCAGAGTATTAGGCATAGTTGAAAGTGACAAACCGCTTAACGTTGAGTATGCCCCTCATCATCCAATGGCAGATAAAGACGGTTATATTTATAAACCTAACGTTAACGTGGTTGAAGAAATGACCAATATGATATCAGCATCTCGTTCTTATCAAACGAATGTTCAATTGGCTGAATCGGCTAAAAATATGATGAATAAAACGTTGCTGTTAGGTCAGCGCTAATCAGTAATAGTTAGCTGCAATAGTTAGCAGAAAACGTTAGAAGAAAAAATCAGAAATAACAGACGAATTAGTAAAAGCCTCAGCTGTAGTTTGTGGTAAAGGTTGATTGTAATGAATTTTGTGACGAGAGAGTTTAGGAGCACAATATGGAAACGGTAAAAGGTAGTAACCCTTTAGATGCCATGCGTTGGCAAACAGACACGATAAAAACTGCCGAAAATGATAATGGCATGTTAACGCAAGCAGATTTTTTTGCATTGCTGACTATGGAGTTAGCGAATCAGGATCCAACTAAACCAGTTGACAATAATGAAATGATTTCGCAAATGACTGCGTTTTCAACCACTGATGGTGTTGCTACTTTAAACGATCAGTTTACGCAATTTGCTGCAACCATGTCTTCTAGTCAGGCGTTGCAGGCATCGACGTTAGTGGGACGTAGCGTTTTAGTCGACGATAATACTTTTGGGTTAGCTGAGGGGGGAGGTGCTAAAGGTAAATTAGTCACTGATAAACCCGCCAGCCAGGTATTTATGTATGTTGAAAATGCAGCTGGGCAGGTTATTCAAACGGTGCCTGTTGGTAGTGTTGATAAAGGTGAGTTTACTTTTGCGTGGGATGGTCAAACGTCTGACGGAGAGCAAGCCCCTGAAGGTGCTTATCGTTTTCGTATTTATGGTTTGGTTGAAGGTGAGCAAACAGAGATTCAGGCAATGACCTATCGAAAAGTAGACAGCGTAACCTTAGCGGGTGCGGGTGGAAATATTTTATTAAATCTTAATGGTGGTAGTTCAATGGCATTATCTGATGTTGTTGAAGTATCGGAAGGTTAGATTTATTTGTTAAAGCTGTTTGTTAAAGTTATGAGTCAAAGAAATTAGTCAAAAGATAAGGATTTAGTTATGTCATTTAATATAGCACTGAGCGGATTGAACGCAGCTCAAAAAGATTTAGATGTTACGTCGAATAATATCGCAAACGTCAATACTATCGGTTTTAAAGAGTCCAGAGCTGAGTTTGCCGATGTTTATGCGGCATCCTTGTTGGCTGGTGGTAAAACAAAAGTAGGCGATGGTGCTATTACCTCTGAAGTTGCGCAGCAATTTTCACAAGGTAGTATTCAATTTACCCAAAACTCTCTGGATTTAGCAATTACTGGTAATGGTTTTTTTGCCACAGTACCTGGTATTGACAGCCTGGAAAAAAGTTATACCAGATCGGGACAATTTAAGCTTAATGCAGATAATTTTGTGGTTAACTCTGCCGGTGGTCATTTATTAGGTTTCCAGGTTAATCAAGATGGTTCATCTTCATCGGTGAGTATAACAACTGCACAGCCTATTCGCATACCTACTGCGTCAGGGGCGCCACAGATTTCTACTGAAGTTGATTTAAGGATGAACTTGCCAGCGGGAGATTCTTATATTACTGGTGGCCCGGCAGGTTTTGATTCCACTGATCCGCTAACTTACAATCATTCTACTTCAGTGACTATTTATGATTCACTCGGTGATAGTCATATCATGACTTATTATTTTGTTAAAGATAATCCTAACGCTGTTACTGGTCCTCCAGCGGTTGCTGCAAAACCTAATGAGTGGGTTGTATTTGCTGCTGTTGATGGTATTGATATTAATATTGAGGAAGCAGGTAGTCCTGCTTTGGCAGATGGTCGTCAGGCAACTAAAGGTTCGTTAAACGGTGGGCGATTAGTTTTTGATAGTGCGGGTGATTTTATATCGATTACACCTTCTACTGGTTTTACTACTGTACCGTTCAGTGCTGCTAGTGCTCCACTTTTAGGTAATGGCGCAGCTGGTTCTCAAACCATTACAATTGATTTTAATTTAGATACGGCTGGTCCAAATCCAAATGAACCAACACAGTTCGCCTCTAACTTTGAAGTTACCTCATTATCACAAGATGGTCTGGCGGTAGGTCGATTAACAGGGATTGATATTGGTAGCGATGGTTTAATTCGGGCAACGTATAGTAACGGTACATCACAACCTTTATCACGTATTGCTTTGGTTAACTTTGCTAACGAACAGGGATTAACTCAAGTTGGTGGCACGTCGTGGAAAGAAAGTTTAATTTCTGGTGATGGCTTGGCAGGGGAAGCGGGTTCAGGTACTTTTGGTTTAATTAACTCTAGTGCTTTAGAACAAGCCAATGTTAATTTAACCACAGAACTGATTGATTTGATTTCGGCACAACGAAACTTTCAGGCCAACTCAAGAGCATTAGAAGTGGATAATCAATTGAACCAAACTATCTTGCAGATCAGATAGACAATAAGTTCTTGTTCTAGGTTCTAGTTGTTAATCACTAGAATCTAGTTCCTTTCAATTTTTCTGTGAATTGTTCTATTAAAGTTATCAGTTAAAGCTCTCAGTTAATGCTCTCAGTTAGATCTTCCGAATACTTAAAATAACATTTAATCTCAATCTCAACTTCAACCTAAACTTCCATCTTATTTTTACTCTCTATTTTCCCTGTTGGCATTTTAATTGCATTAATCTAGTTAATATAAATTTTAATTGGAATTCGTTATGGATAAGTTGCTTTACATTGCCATGAGCGGCGCTAAGCAAAATATGCGCTCTTTAGCGGTAACTGCGAATAACTTGGCGAATGCTAAAACTACAGGCTTCAAGGCCGATTTATCGCAAGCGCGTTCTATGCAGGCATTCGGTGAAGGCATGCCTTCTCGTGTATTTTCGATGACAGAGCAGTCGAGCCAAAACTTTGACAGTGGCGCTTTATTAACTACCGGGCGTGATTTAGACATAGCGGTAGAAGGTGAAGGTTGGATTGCTGTGCAATCTAAAGATGGCAGCGAAGCTTATACCCGCTCTGGTCAACTTCACATGACAGAAGACGGTGCTTTACAAACCGCCGGCGGTGAACTTGTTATCGGTGATGCGGGACCTATTTTTATACCATTACCTGTAAAAAAGATAGAAATTTCCCGCGACGGCACCATTATGGTCCAGCCGGAAGGTGCACCTAGCTCAGTACAAGAAGAAGTTGCCCGGATAAAATTTGTTAATCCTAATCATGGTTTGTTAGCAAAAGGTCACGACGGCTTATTTCGCTTAAAGAACGGTAATGATGCACAAGAAGATATTAATGTAAAAGTTAGTAGCGGCATGATTGAGTCAAGTAACGTTAATCCTATTACTGAAATGACTGACATGATTGCTATTCAACGTCAGTTTGAAATGCAATTAAAAATGATGAAAACCGCAGAAGAGATAGACAGCGCTTCTGCTGCCTTATTGCGTGCATTCTAGCTACGGGTATTCGAAAAGAACGGCTTTGTATTATTAACGTTGCCACCTGGTTGCGTTATTGGAATTTTTTAAGAAAGAAATTAAAGAAAGTAATTGAGGTGATTTATGAACCCAGCATTATGGATAAGTAAAACAGGTTTAGATGCTCAATCTAAAGATATTGCGGTTATTTCAAATAACCTGGCTAATGCTAGCACGATAGGTTTTAAGAAAAGCCGGGCGGTATTTGAAGATTTACTGTATCAAACAATTAATCAACCGGGTGGTCGTTCAGCGCAAGATACTGAATTACCTTCAGGATTAATGCTAGGTGCGGGTACCAAAGTTGTTGCTACGCAAAAGGTTCATACGCAAGGCGATATGTTAACCACAGACAACAACCTGGATTTAATGATCCAAGGAGAAGGTTTTTTTGAAATACAAATGCCTGATGGTAGCTCGTCATATACTCGTAATGGTCAGTTTGCGCTAAATGAAGACGGTAATTTAGTTACTCCGGGGGCTGGTTATTTGTTGCAACCACAAATTGCTATTCCTCAGGAAGCGTTAAGTATCATTATTTCACAAGATGGTGAAGTATCGGTGCGTTTACAAGGACAGGCTGAAAATACAGTGGTTGGTCAGATTAATACTATTAATTTTATCAATCCAACAGGTTTAGAGCCAATCGGACAAAACTTATATGTTCAAACTTCTGTCAGTGGCGATCCACAAACTGGGGTTCCCGGTCTAGAAGGTTACGGCATGCTGGTGCAAGGTGCGTTAGAAACATCCAATGTTAATACCACTGAAGAGTTAGTTAACCTAATTGAAAGCCAACGGGTTTATGAAATGAACTCGAAAGTGATTTCAGCGGTTGATCAAATGCTCAGTTATATTAATCAGAATTTATAGAGATAGTCGCCATTTGTTAGAAAGGCAAAGTTTTAGTTTTGTGATGCTAAAAATGCAACAACTTATGTTAATTGGGAAGTGGAAGATGAAACGTTTATCAACAGTAACCACACGGGTAATTTTACTTGCTGTTTTGTTGCCTGTGTTGGCTTCAGGCTGCGCCACAATTGAACAAGCAAAAGTTCAACCCAACGATCCTGATTTTGCGCCAATTTTACCCGAAATGGAAGAAGAGCCTGTTGTTCCAACCGGATCATTGTTTAAGCCAAATTACGTCAATAACATCTACTCTGATTCAAAAGCCCATCGGGTTGGCGATATTATTTCGGTTATATTAAGTGAAAGCACGCAAGCGCAAAAAAATGCCAAAACAGAATTGAAAAAAGAGAACAGTGTCAAACTTGATCCTTTAGTTGGATTTGGAGCTGAAACAATTAATTTACATGGCCATTCAATTGGGTTTGGCTTGAATCAAGAATCAGATTTTAGAGGTGACTCTAAATCAAACCAAGGTAATAGCTTAAGCGGCAATATTTCGGTGCATGTATTACGAGTTCTGCCGAATGGCAACTTAATGATCCGGGGCGAAAAATGGATGTCGCTGAATAATGGCGATGAATATATCCGTTTAACCGGGGTTATACGGGCACAAGATATTAATTCGAATAATACAATCACTTCAAGCAAAGTCGCTAATGCGCGTATTCAATATGCCGGTACGGGGTCTTTTGCCGACGTGCAGGAACAGGGTTGGTTAAGTCAATTTTTTAATAGCAGCTGGTGGCCTTTATAATAGTCAAAAATAAAGTCAAAAAAAAGTCAAAAATAAAAGTCAAAGATGCGGTATTAAAAATTGGTAATAGAAATAGAGTGGTATTGATATGAAAGCAGTTATTCAAACATTTATTTTAGCCTTAGTGCTGTTAACTTTAGCACCCGTTATTCACGCTCAACGTATTAAAGATCTTGTTGATGTGGCGGGCGTACGCTCAAACCAATTAATTGGTTATGGTTTAGTGGTTGGTTTGCCGGGTACAGGTGAACAAAGTCCTTTTACTGAACAAAGCTTTAAAACCATGCTGAGTAATTTTGGCATTACCATGCCGGCAAATTTAAGACCTAAGATTAAAAATGTTGCCGCAGTTGCCGTCCACGCAGAACTACGGGCATTCGCTAAACCGGGTCAAACTATTGATATTACAGTTTCGTCAATGGGCAGTGCACAAAGTTTACGTGGTGGTACTTTATTGCAAACTATTTTAATGGGGCTTGACGGAAATGCTTACGCAGTAGCCCAAGGTAGTTTAGTTGTTAACGGCTTAGGTGCGGAAGGACTAGATGGTTCAAAAATAGTGATTAATACCCCAACGGTAGGGCGAATTGCCAATGGTGCTATGGTTGAACGAGAAGTTGAATCACCTTTTGCCTCAGGCGATTTTATTACTTTGAATTTACGCCGCTCTGATTTTACTACCGCAAAACGCTTGTCAGACGCTATTAATGATTTAATCGCGGGCTCGGCGAAGGCGCTGGATGCAACATCAATAAGAGTTACTGCACCTCGTGATACAGCAGCCAGAGTTGGTTTTTTATCGGTGATAGAAAATATAGATTTTGAGCCTGACAGACCATCAGCAAAAATTATCGTTAATTCACGCACCGGCACCATAGTTATTGGCTCTGATGTGCGTTTGTTACCTGCGGCAATTACACATGGTGGTATTACGGTAACCATTAACGAAGTACAAGAGGTATCACAACCGGATGCATTTTCTGATGGTGAAACCACGGAAACTAATCAATCGACTATTGATGTGACGAATGTTAATGCCCGGATGTTTGTTTTCAAACCTGGTGTGACACTAAATACTTTAGTGCGTGCCATTAATGAGGTTGGTGCCGGGCCTGGTGACGTAATGGCGATTCTTGAAGCATTAGATCAAGCGGGTGCAATAAGAGGGCAACTTATCATTATTTGATGATAAGAATTGTAAGAGTAACTATTATGAACACGAAACTAGCTGATGCACGTAACTTTCTTGACATAAATGGCCTTAACTCTATTCGTCAAGGCGCCAGGTCTGATGATAAAGAATCGAAGAAAGAAGCGTTACAGGAAGCGGCTCAACAGTTTGAAGCTATTTTTATGCAGATGTTGCTCAAAAGTATGCGTAAAGCTGAAGATGTTTTAGCGTCTGACAGTCCATTCAATTCAGAAAGCACAAAATTTTACCGGGATATGCACGATCAACAACTGTCGGTAGATTTATCCAGTAATGGTGCTTTAGGTTTATCTGATCTTATTGTTCGTCAGCTAGGTGGTGATAGCGAAAATTATATGCCTTCGTCGGCATTTGAACACCGTGGTCAAATAAAGCAGTTTTTTCATGCGGACAAATTACTGAATCAATCAGCTTTACTTCAAACAGAACAGCTTCAAACAGAACAACTAAACAAGATTAATTTATCTGTTAAAACTGATGAACCAACTGATTCAGTTAGCTCTACCAACTCAACTACAAATAAATTACCACCCAAAGCTTTAATTAATAATAACAGCCCGGAAGATTTTATTAAATCGGTAGCACCTTATGCCAATCAAGCGGCAGTTACTTTGGGGGTTCGTCCTGAAGTTTTAGTGGCGCAAAGCGCGCTTGAAACAGGTTGGGGTAAAAAAGTGATTAAAAACAATCAAGGTGAAAGTAGCTTTAACATGTTCAACATTAAAGCTGACGGACGATGGAAGGGTGAAAAAGTTTCAGTCAGTTCTATAGAGTTTCAAGGTAATATTGCGACAAAACAACAATCTAACTTTAGAAGCTACCCGTCTATTGTTGATAGTTTTAACGACTTCGCGCAATTTTTGAAAAGCTCGCCACGTTATGACGAGGCCATTGAACAAGGACAAGACAGTTCAGGTTTTGTCGATAAGTTACAGCAGGCTGGTTATGCAACAGATCCAAATTATGCAGAAAAAATTAAGAATATTTTAACGGAATCACCTATTCAGAAAATATTGTCAGCAATTAGGGCGGTAGGAGAATAATTATGGGCGTAAATTTATATGGTCTTGGCGTTCAAGGTTTATTAGTTGCAAAACAAGCACTTGATACTGTTGGTCATAATATCGCGAATGTGAATACTGATGGTTATTCTCGTCAGAATACCAACATTGTAACTGCTGGTGGACTGGCTACTGGTAATGGTTTTAGTGGTTTGGGCTCTCAAATTAATGATGTCACCCGTAGTTTTGATCAATTTGCTTTTTTAGACTTGCAGGGCAATACCAGTAATTTAAGTTATAACGAGTTCTTTTTAGCAAGTGTCAACCGGGTTGATCAAGTTATTTCTGATGACGATACTTCAATTACCAATGTTCTGGCACAATATTTTTCAGCATTAAATGTTGTTGCAGATAATCCAAATTCATTAGAAGGGCGTAATAATCTTATTCAGGTGTCAAAAAATATGACATCGACTTTTAATCGTTTGCATGATCAATTAGATTTGCAATATCGTTCTTTGAATGATGATGTTAAGAATATTGCTCAAGAAATGACGGCTCTTTCGAAAAATTTAGCTGAAGTTAATTCACAAATTCAGTTGGTTTGGGGAGATGGCAATAGTAATTTACCTAATGATTTGTTAGATCAACGAGATCGGTTAGTACTGAGAATTAGCGAATATACCGATGTTTCAACGGTTAAGCTTGATAATGGCATGATCAACTTGTTTATTGGTACAGGTCAACCTTTAGTCTTAGGGCAAAAAGCCATAGGTGTTGATGCTGTTGTTGGTCAGACAGATAATTCAAAATTAGAATTGGCTTTATCAAATAACGGTGTTATACAGCGTTTACGTGGCGACCAGATGGGTGGGAAAATTCAGGCTATCTATGATTTTAGAGCTAATGTACTTGATAGCGCGTTTAATCAATTAGGAAAAACGGCTATTGGTATTGGTCATATTGTTAATGAACAGCAAAAACTTGGTTTAGACTTAAATATGCAAGTTGGCGTTAACTTTTTTAATGACGTAAACAGTGCTGAAGCTATGTCTCAAAGAGTATTGCCAACCAATGACGGGTTAGGTACGGCAAGTCTTGGTGTGCAAATTGAAGATGTAGGTTTACTCACCACTGATGATTTTCAATTAGAAGTGGTCAGTTATTCTTCAGTTGTACCTGAAACAGTACAATTTAAATTAACCAATTTAACTGACGGTTCACAAACATTATTACCAGCTCAAGATTTAACGCAATCGCGAAATATAGATGTGGCTCAATATGGATTTAGTATAAATGTTGATTCAGTAAGTGCTACCGATCCTTTGGTAGCCGGTAAGCGTTTTGAATTAAGACCAACAAGGTTAGGCGCAAAAGAATTTGTTGGAGAGATGAAAGATCCGGCGCTTATTGCTGCGGCAGGAAATCAAATTTTAGTTGCAGAAGACGCGGCCAATACCGGTGCGAGCACAGCGCGCATTAGTCAAATAACAAATCCGAATGATGTCAATTTTCCGTCACCTGAAGATGTTTCAACGAATCCTGTAACAGCGGCCCGTGGACTGAGAATTGATGTAACAGAAGGTGCTCCAGGTGTATTTTCCTATAGTGTATTTGATGCTAATACTGGCACATCCCTCGTAGGACCGTTGGCCTTTGCTTCTGGGACTCCCATAAGTTATGCCGGATTCGATATAGAAATTGAAATTGAGAACACTGCAGCTGTTGATTCTTATAGTTTTACTCTGGATTTTAATGAAACAGGTGTTGGTAGTAATGAAAATGCCTTAGTAATGGCTGCCTTTCAAACCGATAAAACACTTAATAATGGCCGATCAACTTTCCAAGATAACTACGCAATATTAACGTCTGAAATTGGTACTGTAACCAGTAGTGCTCAGGTTCGTTTACAATCGTCTGAAGTACTATTTAGGCAATCGGAAGGTCGTTTAACCTCAGTTTCAGGGGTAAATCTTGATGAAGAAGCGGCAAATTTATTAAAATACCAGACTGCATATAACGCTGCCGCCAGAGTGATTGCTATTGCGGATGAATTAATGGAAACCTTATTAGCTGCTGTTAGATAAACAGTACAGTAGGTTGGGTTAGCCAAAGAGGCACTGACCATATAGGCTAAATTAGGGTTACAGTTCAACAATGTTTGCTGTTAATTTACATGAGTTCAAACCTATACAGGCTATGGACTGTATCAACTTAAACATGATAATAAACAAATATGAAGTGTTACCCGGTTTGATTGGTGCCGCCAAAGATGTAACCCAACCATATCCGAAGAATATTCAAATAATAAATCACCAAACTAATGAATCTGTCCCCCCCTCTCATTAACTCACTGATCCAAATTGTCAAAGCTACGTCGTTCTCTATGGCACTTTTTTTGCATTAAATAGAATTAAAGAGTAAGTTTTTAGCAAATAGAGGTGTGTCGTGCGTATTTCAACACAAACTTTTTTTCAAAGAAATACATCAACAATTTTAGATAGGCAAGCTAGAACCAGTCAGTTAAATGTTCATTTAACTGAAGGTAAACGGGTTTTGCATGCTGCCGATGATCCTGTTGCTGCGGCCTCTATTCAACGTTTAAAGCAAAGCGTATCAGTTAATACCCAGTATCTTAAAAATATCGAAGTTGCCGATGCGGCAAATGCTCAGGAAGAATCAACACTCGCTCAAATGGTAAACCTGTTGCAGCGTACGCGTGAGCTCTTAGTTTCGGCTGGTGATGGCATTTATAGCGTGGAAAATTTTGAAACGGTTGCTAAAGAACTTGAACAGCTGAAAGAACAACTGATCGGTTTAGGTAATACCAGAGACGGTAATAGTGAGTACATTTTCTCTGGTTATGATGTTGACAGTAAACCTTTTCAAATTAACCAATTTGGTACGGTGGAGTATTTTGGTGATAAAGGTGTGCGTCAACTGCAAGTAGGCTCAGGGGTTGATGCGGCAATAAATGATTCCGGCTTTGACGTATTTATGAATTTGCCAAGCGGTAATGGCTCATTTAAATCAACTTTAGGTTCAGGTAATACTGGCTCTGGTGTGGTTGAGCAAGGGGTTGTTTTTGATCCCAGTACGGCCAGTTCATTTACAGGTGAAGAATATAGTATTCACTTTACCGATCCCGGTGCTGGTTTACCAACACAATATAGCGTTT
The DNA here is from genome assembly GCA_013216005.1 of Alteromonadaceae bacterium. Lineage (GTDB taxonomy): Bacteria > Pseudomonadota > Gammaproteobacteria > Enterobacterales > Alteromonadaceae > JABSOI01. Next base: position 15,370 of record JABSOJ010000058.1, read on the forward strand.
ATAGTATAGAAGCGGCAACGGTTACCGGTGCGGCAACGGTAAAACTTACCGGTGTTGACCTAAATAATGCCGCAATTGCCACTGTAGATCCCGCTTCTGTTTTTCCAAATGCAGGAAGTGCCGTTAATGTTGGTTATATAGTTGCCCCAACATTAGGTGAATTTTACGTAACAATAAATGGTGTTTCATCCTTACCGGTAACATACGATTCTAATGTGGCTACAGCACAAGAAATCAGCATAAATGGTATGAAGGTAGAAATTGAAGGGATACCCGTTGTCTCAGACATTTATCAAATTAATAAATACACAGCCCCAACGCAGTATTTAGAAAATCAAGCCATAGAAGTTAATGGTGTTAGTACACAAATTAAAGGTCAACCCCTTGATCTTGATCATTTCACCTTATCGCCAAGCATTAACACTGACATTTTTTCGACGATTCAAAGTGCCATTGACGCTTTAAGACTTCCTGGTGCTACAGATACGCAAGAAGCTGAACGTTTAACACGAATAAATATGGCGCAACTTGAATTAGATAATGCGATGGGAATCGTTGTCAGTACTCGTTCAAAGGTTGGGGCGCGCATGCAAACCTTGAGTAATCAAAGTGAAATTGGTCAGGACTTCAAGCTGGTTTCACAATCTGCCATGTCAAATCTTGAAGACTTAGATATGGCACAGGCTATCAGTGATTTAAAAATGGAGCAAACCGCACTGGAAGTTGCCCAGCAGACCTTTGTTCAACTACAGAGATTAAATCTATTTGACTTAATTCGTTAATTAGAAGTTTTGATTTGATAGTTGGCACATATTTCGCTTAATACAAGTAAAAGATTGATCAACTAACGTACAGCACAGTTTTTTGACACTAAATTTTGACTTTAAACGGCAACTAATTGCCGACCGCTGGTAAAGCGGCAAAAAGAGAAGATAAATAGGAGCTACCATGCCACAGATTATTAATACTAATATAATGTCGCTTAATTCACAGCGTCAATTGAATAAATCTCAGTTGATGCAGAATGAAGCCATGGAGCGTTTGTCTTCCGGGCTTAGAGTTAATAGCGCTAAAGATGACGCCGCTGGTCTTGCAATAGCAACCGGCATGGAATCACAAATTCGCGGTATTAACCAGGCTATTCGAAATGCTAATGACGGTATTTCAATGTCGCAAACCGCTGAAGGCGCGATGGATGAAATGACCAACATCTTGCAACGTGTTCGTGAATTAGCTATTCAATCGGCAAACGATACAAACTCAGCTTCAAACAGAGCATCAATTCAGGCTGAAGTAGATCAATTGTATAGTGAACTTGACCGTATCGCATCTGTTACCCAATTTAACGGTGTTAATGTATTAGATGGCAGTGTAGGTTCAACTACTTTGCAA
>JABSOJ010000598.1 GCA_013216005.1 Alteromonadaceae bacterium
CTATTTTTAAAGGGTTAGGCGATAAATTGGTTTTTTAACGAGAATTAGTCACAGAGTCCTAGATATAAGGGTTGAGTATAATTCCATTTGAAGGGACAACAATTATCTACAACAGAGCCATTTTAGAACACCTTAAATATAATTACTGTACAGTCGGATAAGTAAGCAGCATTGCTGCTGCTCACTCTCCTAAGAACCGTGCATGCGAGTTTCCCAGCACACGGCTCAAGCCTGCTTAAGTCCAGCAATGGACCGACAATAGACTCAAAAATGAGTGGACGAGTATCCATTGCAAGGCTTTCGCCTTGCTATAGCGACCCGCCTTTATTGCCTTCGCAATACGCGTTTGCAGTCGAAAGACCTGTTGTTCCATGACTTGACTATTAATATCATGCCATTGTTGACCTGCCGAGGAGGCACCAGCATAAACTTCAGCCGTCATTTGCGTTTCCTCATTATTTCGATTCTCCAAACTCTCTCACGATTTTAGACCAAATGGACGTCTGCTCACTTTCGTGCCGGATAACATTTAAACCCGTATCCACGCGATTACAGCATGGCATTCGCTTCTTCCATCCTCCCAATCTGCACATCCATAGGTTCACTTTGCAGTAAACTGTCCCTTTGAGGGAGATGTACAGGGTTACCACGTTCCACCTTTGAAGCACGTTGGGTTAGGTGCCCGCTTTCGACCGGTCAGGACTGTTGGCCATGTGTGTCCAACAAAAAATAACACACCTCCCGACGTTGCCTTTTGGCTCAAGTGTATCAACCTTTTTCACTTGTTTATCGTTACGGTCTTTATCACGGATTCAGTTAATTTCACCATACCAACTCTCTAGCACTCACCCGATCATGGTTATCAGGAGGGCGCTTGTCTCACGATTTGCACCCCGGTTACCAATTGATAACCTTCGTTACATTGTCCGAGCAGCTCTTTATTCATGCCCGTAGAGTCACCTGATGGCACAGGTGGTTTGATCAACATCCTCTGTTTTAAGCCAAACAACTTCGCAGGCGACCTCGTGTCGCACTTTTGTATCGGTAACGCTTCAATAAGAGGCTAAAAAGAGTTGGCTAAAATTAGCGACACAGAAATAAAATCAACAGTTTTTAGTCCAACTTGATAGGAGTTTGTTCACTATCATAAAACTGTTGGATTTTTACTATACTTCTAGATTTTAGGTGACATTTTTTTATATCATCACCAATGCTGAGATACAGAAAGTCACCAAGTAATTGCCCCATAAAAAACTCACCTCGACTATAAAATTCAAAAATATAAATTGATACTTTTACATCTTCAGAATTTAACCATACACATTGCTTGATTACTTTGAGTAATAATACTTCGTTTGCTGATCTGTGGTTTTCAATATAGGGTTGTGGTACATGTAGGTTTTCTACCGAATCAGGGATTCTATTACTTGATACGCACCCTGCTAATAATATCAGAAAAATTTGAATGTACTTCATACGTTAGAAACATACCAAAGCCCAAATAAGAGGCTAATAATAGCTGGCTAAATGTGTGAGGCACGAACAACAGCCAGCTGTTATTTGTAGTAGTTCAAACTTGAACAAACATTTTGGACTGTCAGGTTTTAATCTAAACTGACAGCCGTAAAGCCACAAAACCTGCCGTTCACATAATTGCATAGGCATGACTTCAAAGTACCAATCAGAGACGGTCACATTTATTTATAAGACAGCCTTTCCCAACCTAAATAAAGCAAGACAATAGATATAATGATTGGACCTACTACTATTGAAAATGTGAAAAAAGTGGGGTTCATAACAATAAAGATTGCTAACGCTACCCAAGCAGGGATTACAAACGCTAAGGCACTTATTAAACGCCCTCTAGCATTAAAAGCCACAACACGATAAAGGTTTGCTATACCTATAATCCCTGAAGCTCCAGCTACAATGAAAAACAGGGTTAAAGGATTTCCGCCTATAGCCATTCTTACAGAGGTTTGAAGTCCTCCCATTGCCAATGCCCACAAAAAAGTTGCAGGCAACATTAATAATATAATTGCTATGAGTATGAATAGTTTATCTTTAAAAGGAGAGCTGAATATCATTTTTATTTACTTAGTCATCCTTAAAAATTATTTTCGCAATAACAGCACAAATTAAAAAACTAAATATACAGGATGGAATAGTAAATGCCTGTAGTTTCCAAAAATAATCGCCTCCAAATTCCGTGATTGCAAAAATACTAGGTAGAAAAAACATTCCAAAAATTGATAATGGAAATGGAAAAGGCGTACAGAAAGCAAAGCCTCCAGCAACAAATACTAACTTTTTAGTTTTGTTCGTTATATCTGTTTTATTCATTAACCATTTTATGATTGCAGTGAATATAGCTACTGATAGTGCGAAGGATACAGTCCACAAAACTATAAATGACAGGCTCTGTTCCATTATTCTGTTGTCCCTCGATGAATCCCCTATTTTTAAAGGGTTAGGCGATAAATTAGTTTTTTA
>JABSOJ010000599.1 GCA_013216005.1 Alteromonadaceae bacterium
GAAAACCTCATGCACGGAATCGAAGAGGGGCCGTTGGATAAGCTATGCGAAGCCTGCGGCCTACTCTACATATAGGTTAATATTTAATTAATGCAAATCAGAGCATTGTACATGTTGAGTCGATTATTATGTGACTAATATATTTATTGTACAAATAAGGGCATAAAAAGAGTGCACCTTATTACGTTTCGGGTTATAAATATGTATAGATGGCTAGATAGCTAATTACTTTAATTTTGAGTCGATTGTTTACTATGAAAAAAGATACAAAAATTGTTACAGCAGGTCGTAAATCACAATGGACAAATGGTGTGGTTAACCCTTCAGTTGTCAGAGCTTCTACCGTGGTTTTTAATTCGGTTAAAGAGATGAACAACGCCTTAGTAAACACGCATAACGGTACGATGATATATGGTCGACGTGGTACGACGACTGCCTTTGCTTTTTGTGACGCAATGACAGAATTAGAAGGAGGAGCAGGTTGTGCACTTTATCCTTCAGGCACGGCTGCTATTACTAACGCAATATTGTCTTTTGTTAAATCTGGTGATCATATTTTAATGGTCGATTCTGTTTACGAGCCTACTCGTGATTATTGTGACAAAATCCTGACTAATTTTGGCATCGAAACCACTTATTACGATCCTTTGATTGGCGCGGGTATTGATGCTTTGATCAAGGAAAATACTAAGATTGTTTTTCTGGAATCTCCCGGTTCAATAACCATGGAAGTTCAGGATGTACCAGCAATAGCTGAAGTAGCGCATCAGAAGGGTTGTATTGTTATGCTTGATAATACGTGGGGCGCTGGTATTAATTTTAACCCTTTTGATTTTGGTGTTGATATTTCTATTCAGGCAGCAACAAAGTATATTGTTGGTCATTCAGATGTCATGTTGGGTACCGCTACTGCAATCCAAGAATATTGGCCTCAATTAAGAGATAATAGTTATTTGATGGGGCAGTGTACTTCTCCCGATGATATTTATTTGGCATTACGCGGTGTTCGTACTATTGGTGTTCGTTTGAAACAACATCAGCAAAGTGCCATGAAAGTTGCAAATTGGCTGGCCGAGCGTAAAGAGGTCTCAACAATTTTGCATCCGGCTTTTGAATCTTGTCCCGGACATGAATTTTTTAAACGGGATTTCACCGGTTCAAATGGTTTATTTTCTTTCGTTTTAAATTGCGGTAATAAGGCAGCAATTAACGCGTTACTTGATGGAATGGAACATTTTAAAATGGGGTATTCTTGGGGTGGGTTTGAAAGTTTAATTTTAGCCATTAATAATATAGGGTCAATACGTACCGTTACTCAATGGCCTCATAAACATGCGCTCATCCGTTTACATATTGGTCTGGAAGATGTTGACGATTTAATTGCAGATCTGGAACAGGGGTTTGAACGTTTTAATCAGGTGCTTGCAGGCTAATTTAAATTTAACTTAATTATTTATGTTAATTATTTATGTTAATTGGACCTAAGCTTGCCAGGTTTATTTATGGCAAGCTAAAACCATTTTTTATTACGCTATTTTTTTGTATTAAGCTATAGGTAAATAAATATCAGTGATCATTTCATGCTCCTCAACATCTGGAAATAAAGTTACCCGATGTAAGAAGCAGGGGAAGTCCCTTAAATTTTCATCATTTTCTGTTAGCCAATGGTTATAAAGATAATTTACGTATTTTCCTATCGTACTATCATTACCAATATGTCTTAGTACAGCACATCGACCCTGTGGAATTTTCTTGGTGACAATACCAAATTCATTCTCCGATACATCTTGTCTTATTTCTACGCATATATCAAAACGATAATCTTCTTCAGCAGTTACTTCTGGATCATCGTAGAGTAAGTTAAAGGTTTTGTTTACTTTAGGTGACAATTTTTTCTGTTTTCTCCATGTTATAAATTTACTTACGGATTTAAATATTTCGTTTGGTGAACCTCTGTGCGCTAACACGGCAATTTTCGTTTCAGGAAAGTCTACAATGTTAACTTGTAGTGAAGGATTAGTCTTTATCATATGTTCAACTCTGTTATTTAATCTTTGGTTCAGTTGATGTTCAAGTATCTGCAATGTTGCCAATCTGGATTTCTTCTAAATTGAGAAGGGGTTTGAACAAAAACATTTTTAAAGGCACGAGAAAATGATTCACTGTTTTGAAATCCAGCGTTAAATCCTATTTCGGTAATAGCAATTTGTTTTCTGAAACTCAATTGATAAGCTGCTTTTTTCAGTCGTTGTAATTGAATGTATTTTGCAACGCTAATTCCCAAAAATGCAGAAAACTGACGATGAAAATGGTACTTTGAGTAGAATGATATCACATAAAACTTCGACCGTTAAATTCTCTTCAAGGTTTTCATTAATATAAAGAAGTATATTTTTAAATTGTTTATTACTGGAGTTAATCTGACGTTCCGCACATAAAGCTGAGATTTAAAATCTGAGTTGATTTTCAGTAAAAAGGGCATCAGATTTTAA
>JABSOJ010000600.1 GCA_013216005.1 Alteromonadaceae bacterium
AAAAACCAATTTATCGCCTAACCCTTTAAAAATAGGGGATTCATCGAGGGACAACAGTATTATGGAACAGAGCCAAAGAAAAGGTAACAACTATTAAAAAATTGGGCAGTTATTTTAAGCTTAACTATAATTCCCAACGGGTATTTTCAGGCTATAGCCCGATGTACCCAGATATAATAAAAATTTCATTTACGTTTGTGGCGCTGTTTGAGTTTTATCTGGTAAAGATAAAATGGTGGAGAAATGATGAAAGCTACTTTCAAACCTTTAACGATTTTTTTCTTGTCTCTTTTATCATATTTTTCTTCATTCACATCGCCAAAGCCCATGCTGAAATTAATTCTTTTAATTTTAATCAAGCCATTGGATTGTCCGTGCCTGAACAATCCAACAACCTATTTTCATCAATTAAACACTTATCAATTAAACAAAGCATTTAAATCAGACTCAAAATAAGCATCATTTATTTCAGATAACTCCCGACGTAAGCGCTGCTTTTCTTTAATTTTTTCAATTTCACGAAACTTTCTCTTACGATCTTTGCCTTTTAATTTTCTAACGTTTTTTTGAGATAAATCATCATCTAACAGTTCATCATCTTCGTTCCAGTTATCATTATCCATCTTTAATCCTTCTCTAGTTTGATGGATAAACTGTAATAGCAAAATATGACGATTTTATTACTTATTGATGACGGCTCAATGACAATTTAAATGAATAGAATTCGTCCTGAAACGAATAGACACCGCTACGACCTTGTTTCTGGATGGGCACTAGCTATACATGCTTACCACGTGTCCAGCTTGATTCTGATAACAATCTTTCACCAGCATCTACAGCTCCGCTTTCCATCGTGGTTCCCATTGAATCATTCCAACGGTTTAAGTAACCGAATAATGAAACTACGCCTAATATTTCAACAATTTCACCTTCGTCCCAATATAAATTTAACTCTGTAGAAATAGCTTCATCTACAGCATTAGGAACACTTGATGCCGCCAAAGCGAATTCAAATGCCGCTTTTTCTCCTGCCGTGTATAAATCACTGTCACGGAACGACCAAATATTAGCCAGTCGTTCTTGTGTTCCACCATAACGTTCAGCAGCAAGAATAGTATGAGCTTCGCAATATCTGCATCCTGTATTGGCACTAGTGATGTAACCAATTAAACGCTTTTGCTCCGCAGTTACCCGGCCGTCATTAGCCATTACTGCCATATTCAAATTAATAAAAGCTTCAGCAATGGCCGGGCGGCGCTGCATGGTTAAAACACTATTAGGGCAAAAACCTAATGTTTCATTGAAAAATTTTGCTAGCTGTGCAACTTCGTCGTTAGCGTCTGAAGCAAGTGGGGTAACTAATGGCATTTTTATCTCCAGTTAAGGTTGTCTCTTAAATTTATAGTAGATTTAACCGTATTCGCCTGTGTAGCTGTTCAATAAATAAGTAGAAAGAACACTTCGAATAAGAAGAATCAGCATAGAACAATGATGTTGCATATGCAACACTGTATAATTAAAACGATAAATTATTTATTAAGAATAATATTCAGCTCAATTAACGAATATTTGTGAGGTTATTTAGGCTGAAGTTATTTAGACTGACGTTATTCATGAGTGTATCAGAAACTTAAAAGGTAAAAGATCAATATAATTAATCGACAATACCTGCCAGACCTTGAGAATCATCAATTTCAATCCCGCTGCATTTTACCACTTTGGGAGGTCTTTCTTTTTCAGCTACAGAAAAAGAAGAAATAGTAAAGGTATTGATAAGGTTCTGTGCTATTTCATCACAATTCCCCAATTTGCTTTCTGCAATAAATGCAACAAATTCAGGATCAACAGAAAGTTTAATAAAACCACTGGCGGTGCTACAACGCTCATTTAGCACTAAATAATTTTCATGACCAACAATTACATATAACTGAGCAATATTGACCCAATAAGCCACTATTTGAGCAATACACGGGATCATAATATCTGATTTCGACTCAATGGCAGCAAGTTCAGCCATGGTATCAATGCCCTCTTCTTCCAGTCGGAGAATTTGCCAACGGGCAATACCGGGTAATACACTTAATTCTCCTCCGATTTTTTTTGAATTAGATAATTTATTCATTTGCTCTTTCATAAAATTGAAAGCAGCTAAAGGAAAAAAGCCCAACAAAAAAAGTACTAAACTTACTTTTTCTTCAGGAAACAACTGCGTTGAAGGTAAAACAATTGAGATCCCATAAACTAACAGAAACTTTTTAAAAAGGTGGCTATACACCTGAGTACTAGTAACGTCATGCCGGGTGATTTTAGTAAAAATATAACCTAATGTGTGTAAATACCAGCCAAGTACTCCTGCAATAATTGGTTCTATCTAAATGCTTTTCAAATAAAGGGGCAGTGTTTCATCCCTTGGATTCAACTCTGAAGTGCAATTCTAGAATCATGCAGCCTTACACTCAGTTTTACTAAAAAACATTTCGTAAGG
>JABSOJ010000601.1 GCA_013216005.1 Alteromonadaceae bacterium
AATTACGCATCGTATACTTTTTACACTAAAATCGTATAAAAAACATATATATTTTATTAGGTGCGGAATGTCAGATTCACCGCAGCACTAGCCCCTGACGATGCAGGTGTTACGAACCTATCGTCAATCTGGGCAAGGTTACCCAATACTATTGTTCGACAGTTTTTTCCACCACGACTGAGCATTCCTTTCATTTGTGCTCTCGTCATATTTTGCGCTTCATCAATAATTAACACTGCATCATCGATAGATCTGCCTCTGAAGTACGCCATCGAAGTAAATTCAATATTCGCTCGGTCAATGATGTGTTTCACAGTCGCACGTGTACCCTTTTCATCATCACCATCTGAATGCATAGAAATTAAAGCATCTGTGACCCCTGCCAATAATGATAATGATTTTTCGGTTAAGTCTCCGGGGAGGAAACCAGGATCATCATCCATAAAGACTCGGCTTCGAACAACAACGATTTTTTTATATTGATTCAATTCAATCACTTGGTGCAAGCCTGCGGCAATCGCTAGAAAAGTTTTTCCGGACCCCGCAGGGCCAAGGATGATATTTAGATCGAAATCTGGATCAGTTAGCTGGTTTAACGCCACTGCCTGTCTTTGATTTTTAGGAAGTATGCCCCAAATTTTTTCAGGCTTTCTCTGTAGTAATGTCGTAAAAACATGCTCGTCCGTGACTTCTTTTATTTTCCCTACATGCCCTACTTCATCATACCAATACATATTTGTTTGAGCTTCATCATTGAAAAGATCACGATTGAATCGATATAGTTTTCCCTTCATTGCAAAGTCTTTTTCTTCTTCACATCGATCAAATAGGTCACCGGTGAAAGCTTGAACACCTGTGTATAAAAGATCAACGTCCGAAATTTGATTATCGACAAGAACATCTTCAGCATCAACGCCAATGGTTCGTGCTTTTAAGCGCATATTGATATCGCGGCTTACAATAGACACATCTTGTTTTAACGTATTTTGAAGATGAAGTGCATAATTTATTATTCTATTATCTGCATCACTACCGATTGCGTGTTTCAATTCTTTGGCGAAACCGATTTGAGTATCGATGCCGATGAATAACTTTCCACGTTGCGCTGTTTCCGTGGAAGGTAGCTGAATCCCCTTTTCCATCTCTTCAGAAGAGTGACCGTTAATAATATCTTCAAGCATTCGGATAACTGCACGAGCATCTTGAGATACATTTTTATCTGTTCTTTCTTTTAGGTTATCAAGCTCCTCTAGGACTGTTAAACAAACATAAATGTCATCACGATACGCTAATAAACTTTTTGGGTCATGAACAAGGGCTGATGTATCTAGTACACGTGGATTTCTATTTTCATTTGAATTTTTCATTATTGATTTACCTCAAGATTATTTTTTGCTAATCCGTGACTACTAGTTAAATCCATAATTATTTTATTTTTAAACATAACACTCTCCTAAAGATAATTTAGAAGAAGTACTAATTCGATTAGTAAATGAGAGATTCTTTATAATATTTCTTTGCAAAAACTGAGCTAGAGACTTTATTTTTACTGAGGTCTGCACAAATATTGATATTATTGTTGACGTAATACCCGTTTTACCACAACCAGCCGGACCCGTAAGAATAACCAGATCAATGGTTGGATCAAGTAAAGCATCCAGAGCCATTCCCTGATAAATATTTTTAGGATGAACTCCCCAGGCAGTTTTTGACATTAATCTTTCCCGGCCAAGATCTAAAATCGCCAGTTTTTCATCATCAAAACCAGTCACCTTGCCAGCAAAAGAATCACTTTCATCAATCAGATATTCATTAATATAACTTAACGGCACCACGTTCTTATCAACCATATGCGTGGTATTTCTTCCTGCTGTTTCACTATCACAAATACTCACTTGTTGCCAAAAATCACCTTCAAACTTGTAATAACCTTTAGTAAGGAATTTTATGTCATCAATAAGTTGATCCGTACGATAATCTTCAACATGAGCCAGACCTGCACCTTTAGCCTTAAGACGCATATTTATATCTTTAGTGACCAGCACCACTTTTTTCGGCTTATTCTTTTCCTGAATATGCAAGGCCGCATTAATAATACGGTTATCATTTTCATTCAGAAATAAGGGCACTGACCATATAGGCTAAATTAGGGTTACAGTTCAACCTACATTCCGTACAATTTTATAAAAAACAAATAATTAAAAATAACCTTAATAACATGTAGTTAAGCGGATTTTTATATAAAGTTCGAAAATTGACCAATAATGGCAATTTTAAATAAACTTATATTTATCAATTAATTATAAAACACACAAATACATGGCTACATTTTATGACTTTTAAAGTCTATTTAAATCAATGCCTTAAATGTGCGGAATGTAGGGTTCAACAATGTTTTATGTTAATTTACATGAGTTCAAACCTACACAGGCTATGGACTGTATCAACTTAAACATGATA
>JABSOJ010000602.1 GCA_013216005.1 Alteromonadaceae bacterium
AAATCGACTAAAAAATCGCTGGAGAGCTTGTTATATAAGCCTTTAGCAAAAATAAAAAAAAGGGACAACAATGTTATAGAACAGAGCCTTAAAATTATAGTTTAATTTTTTTGCGTGGAAATTGTACTGCGTAGGATGGGTTAGCCGCAGGCGTAACCCATCAAAATTTATTTTTTCAAGCACTTAAGTTTTTAGCATCAATTAACTGCGATAAAGCCAATTTAATCAATGCTATTTTGACCAATACAATTATGACCAATGCAATTATGCCAGATGTTTATTTACGATAGCTAACCGTGAATAAATACTGAGCAGGTTGACCAATATAATGATTATTAGTGACATAATCTGCATCAAACAGGTTATTAACTTTTAATGCTAATTTCCATGACGGATCAATTTCATAATGTGCGCTTAAATTTACAAGGGTATGGCTTGGTAAAGTGACGGTACCTGGCCATTGGCTACCTTCACGTTTTCCTTGGTAGTTTATACTTGCAAGTAAAGTGACATTATCCCAGTTGTGACTCAGTTGATAACTCGCCGTATTTTTGGCTCTGCGGATTAACTGTTCACCAGTAAGTTCGTTTTTGGCGTCTAAATAGTTTAATTGTAATTGGTGATCAAAACCATTGAGTTCTGTTGCTAAAGTAAGTTCTATACCGTCTATTTTTGCCGTGTTGATATTAACAGGATAGTAGTCATAATTTTCGTTAGGGATCCAATCAATCAAATTCTCAATTTTTGTGGTATATACACTTAATTCAGTTTGAATACCGGTTATTTCTGTTTTAAATAACAATTCGAGACTTTCAGAAGTTTCTGGTTTTAAAACACGATCATTATATCCGTCTACCGGATAATATAAATCATTAAAACTAGGGGCTTTAAATCCAGTACCATAATTCAGGCTTACTAATGCACCTGATATAAAACGGCTGCCGATACTGATATTGTGCGTTGTTTTGCTGCCCACGCCTTCAATATCGTCATATCGTAAAGAACCTTCAATAATGAGTGAGTTATTATCAAAAGCAAGATGAGTGTAAATTGAATCAATATCACGTTCGTTTTTGCGATAATTTGAGTTGGTTTTTACTTTTTCTTCTATTGAATCAACACCTACTGTTGTTGAAAATTGATCTGTAACTTGATAATTGGCCAGCCAGTTAAATTGTAAACGTGTTGTTTTGAAAACATCACCGTCTTTTTTTAATTTACCGTTACCATAGGTCACACCTTCACTGTTTTGTTGGCCGACAGTAACTTCCTGGTACCATTTTTCTTTGTTTTGCGTTGCTGATAGCTGCCATTGGTTTGATTCAAAGGCATTTTCATTGTCGCCACCCCAGGAGCTGTCATTTTCACCCTGTCCTTGATTGTATTTACCTAACCAGTTCAAACGCCATTGCTCATTTATTTGTTGAAAACCTATTAATGAGGCATTTTCTCGGTTATAACCGTCGGCATCCGGTTCGGCTGATTCGAAAATATCATAACCGTCTGAAGATTGTGCTGAAATGGTAAACGTTGTAGCGCCATCACCGTGACCAATTGCAGTACTTAGTGTGGCTTGTTGTTGGCCATCGTTACCAATTCCCAGATCAAATGAAAGCTCTCCTGAGTCAAGTTTACGGGTGAAAATTTGAATAACGCCACCAATTGCATCTGAGCCCCATAAAGCTGCACGAGGGCCTTTAATCACTTCTATTCGTTCTATCTGCTCTGGCGAAATGTTTGCAAATACCACCTGACCTAAAGTAGCAGAACTGATGCGTTGTCCATCAATAATAACTAAGGTATGGCCCGAATTTGTACCCCGGGTGAATATTGAAGTTGCTTGTCCTGCACCACCTGCTTGCGCCATTTGCAAGCCGTTAATCTCATTGAGTAATTCAGCAACAGAACTTGCTGAGGTTAATTCAATTTGTTCGCGGGTAATGACTTTTATACTGCTTAGTACATCTGTGCTCAACTGAGGTGTACGACTGGCGGTTACCACGAATATTTCGTCGACAGTTGATTTTTCAGCCGTTAATTTTTCAACAGTTGAGTTATTACCTTCGTTTACTGAAGCATCGTCAGCGTTGGCTAGTGCAGATGCGAATAATGTGGTTAGTGTTAGTGCTATTATAGTTTTTTTCATGTTTTCCTCAAATATGCACCCACCGTGCAAAATGTGATTAATAATTGTCAGGCCGGTCTCCGGACTTAGGGATTTTCCCATTACCGTTGCGGGGGCAGTCTTGGCTTTTAACCAACTTCCCGTTTCATTCGTTTTGTCTTATCGTTCAATTGTTTAAATTGTGATAAAACAGAAGGGCTAACAAACACCTGACATTAAAATTGAGTCCAATAAAATTGAACGGTTAATGTAAATCTTTGGCTCTGTTCCATAATATTGTTGTCACCCATAAGCTGCTCTTAATATCTGTTGAAAATCCAGCTTTGCGTAAG
>JABSOJ010000603.1 GCA_013216005.1 Alteromonadaceae bacterium
ATGTCACTAGTTAATTAATCATTAATTTTTAGACTCCCATGGATAAAGGGCTCCAAGAGGGATTTCCTAGGTATAAGAACAAAAACCCCATCATCTAACCTGGTACAAATATGCCATAGAAGAACCCCTGATTAATAAAGGGTTCCAAGAGGGATTTCCTAGGTATTAGGACAGTAGTTACCACTTTGCTGACCTAATTTAGGTGTGAATCTATCACCATTAATAGTCTGCTTTGCCACCACAGCGGTCGTTCACGTTATTGTATTGGCATGACTTCAAAGTGCCAACTGCGGTCAGTCATTTTCTACTGTATTAGGTTTGTTTTTATTGATTAGTGCAGTTAGCTTAAAGTAAGTTTCTAACACATTAGAACTAAGCTTTGGTAATTTAAAACCATCTCCATTATTCATAACAACCAAAAGCATCATAAATCTACTACCATCTTCTGAATCTTCTTGAATTTTTACTTCTTGGATTTTGTCATACAGATAGTATTGTTTTTTGAAGAATGTAAATGATTTGGCTTTATTTTCATCAAAGGAAATTTTTATTATTGATTTTGTATAAACAAAAATAAAAACCAAAGTACAAAAAAATGGAGGTATTGCATATAAAACATTCATTTCTAGAGCGAATGTTTGGTAAAGAAGGTAGGGCCACGCAATAGTCCCCCCCAACCAAAATAGATGAAAAGTTAATGGGGCATATAGTGTAAATGGCTCTGCATTTTTGAAGTTAGTCGCAATATTATCAACCAATTTATTTTTTAAATCAGAAAAGTTACCCAATTGATAATGAATATCTATCAACTTTTCATTTTTACGATTTAACAACTGAATCTTTTGAAAGTATTGATACTCTTTGAATTTTTTTATTTCAGACCATTTAATTAAGCCAATACTTTTACTTTGATAGCTACACCAAATTCCATCGTCATCAAGACTGATATCATACTTCTTAAATGACAAAATAGTTTTGAAAGAAAAATAAGTTATAAGGCCAAATGTTGAGGAAATCATTAATGTCGCAATAATTTGTGTATTGTTCTTCTCAGAGTCAGGAAACATAAGAATATAAACAGTAAGAATGAAAGCAGCTATAAAAAAAACAAATGCTCCATAGGTTAAATACTTAAATTTATTCTCAACTTTATGAGTTTGACTATTCATTACTGTTCCGTTGTTGATAAACCCGATCTCTTAAATTAAATGTATTTTTAACTGTTATAAGAGAAGGTGATTTTAATGGAATGCCTTCTACTCGCTTATTGTTATAGATTGATACTAAATAAATACGAGGGAATAACTGTTAGCATTAATATTATTGATACTAGGTAACTTAGTGACTTTCTTAATGGGAAATCACCAAGCTTTACTTGATTTGAATTATTACTTTTAGATAACTTTACCTGATCGTAACAAAAATTAAATGCCGAGTGAGATAAGTACATGAATCCGACAAGCCAAGCACATATTCCTATGTAATATAGTGCCACTAAATATTGTTCTTCTTTCAAGTCTTAGTCCATCCCTATGCCCATAGTCAAATGACCGCTGGTCGCTCTAAACAGTCTATAAAGACCACAAAAGAACTTATGGAATAACAATAACATTATGTTTTGTAGTTTTACAAATAATTGAAGGTGCCACAGGCAGCTTTGAGCTTGAAGCGGACGTTAGCCATAACTACCTGCTAATGTCGTCTATGCGAACAAAGAAGTCCTTGGATTGAAGTCACATAATTTTAAAGTATTAGTAATCATAAATAAAAAAAACAAACCATCTAGCCAATTGCAAATGTGTTATAGATTAATCCCTTATGAATAAAGGGCTCCAAGAGGGATTTCCTAGATATAAGAACAAAAACCATAACCATAACCTGCTAGTCAAGTGCCAACCTGTCATGAAAAACATCTAAAACCCCACTACTAAATAATTATCAATATCTGAAGCCACTTTAAACAAAGGGCTCCAAGAGGGATTTCCTAGGTATAATGAAAAGATTGAAAGGAATCAAATGTTCATTTTAATAACTTAAAAATTTTGTATCCTACATTCCGCACATTTAAGATATTGATTTAAATGGACTTTAAAAGTCATAAAATGTAGCCATGTATTTGTGTGTTTTATAATTAATTGATAAATATAAGTTTATTTAAAATTGCCATTATTGGTCGATTTTCGAACTTTATATAAAAATCCGCTTAACTACATGTTATTAAGGCTATTTTTAATTATTTGTTTTTTATAAAATTGTACGGAATGTAGGTTGTATAGTACTTTTCTGATAGTAAAATAAAAAACCTTAACAACCCATTCTGTCATTATAACTATTAGAAATTATATGGCTAAATTTGAAAACTTAATGTCCGTTTTGCGAACTTTGCTGACCTTAGTGCTCAACAATTTTTTTATCAAGCTTATTGTGAACGTGGCAATTTTCAACGTAGTTT
>JABSOJ010000604.1 GCA_013216005.1 Alteromonadaceae bacterium
TATTGAAAGGTTGGAAAAAGCTGAAGAGGCTTACGACGATACAAAAAAAGATCCAACCAAGAAAAAGATAAACCTACTTAAACTCTGTATTACCTTATTGACTCCAGTGTTACTTTTGAGTGATTTTACTGAAAAGCTAAAGAAAGTAAAATCAGACTTGGATAAATTAGGTAGAACAGGTACTTTTTTTGGTGAATTAAAATACAGGGTAGTTCAATTATTCACTGCAAGGGGAGATCTAACACCTATTCGCAAAGTTGCGGTACGTTTGCAGGATCTGTTGACAAGTTACGGCGAATTACTAAGAAAATATGAAACAAAAAAACATTTTACTGCTACCGTCAGCTTGAAACGTTCCTGTAAAGAATCACATTCAACTAGTCGGAAGGATTTATATTTTGATATAAGGCCGTGTTTAGAAAATCCAGTCAAATCACATCAAAAAGAATAAGGGACTAGCTTAGAGGGATCTGAATTTTATATTGAAAAAATTATCATTTCGACTTTTAAGTCTATGAGTTGTTTACGGGTTAACCAAATAGATTACGGTACACTCAAAAAAGTTGGTTTTTATGAGGGGGGATATAATTATGAATATTTTACAGAAATATCACTGTGGGTCTTAACAAAAGGCGCTTTATGTAAAGAGTAGGCCTTATCATCTATAATAAAGATAAGGCCTACAACCCCGTGAAACAATGATGACCAACAGGCGAAATGTAAAGAGTAGTGATAATGAAGCTACGGATTGCCATGAAAGGAGTAAAGACTTTTTAAATGATCAAGAGATGTCTTTACTTTTAGAAGCTGCGAAGAAAGGCAGGCACAACATTCGTGATTATTTATTACTGTTAATGATATACCGACATGGACTTAGAGTCAGCGAAGTAATTTCCTTAAGAAAGTCAGATCTAAATTTAGCCCAATCTCGAATATGGGTTGAGCGTCTAAAAAATGGTTTATCCGTTGAGCAACCTATCGCTGGAGATGAACTCCGGGCTATAAAACGATATTTGAATATCCGAACGGATAATTTACCTTGGTTATTTATCAGTGAGCGGGAGCAACCTTTAACTAGACAAGCCGTAAACTACATAATCAAATGCGCGGCAAAGCGGTGTCAATTAGTCAATGTTCACCCTCATACGTTAAGACATTCATGCGGATATTATCTGGCAAATAAAGGAAATGATCTTCGACTCATTCAAGATTACTTAGGCCATCGAGATCCAAAGCATACTGTTCATTACACCAGGATCGCAGGTAGTAGATTTGATGGCCTTTGGTAGTGCTTTTTAACCGATTAATAATGAAAGGCAACCTTCGAAATCACGTAATTATCACCTATTATATTTGATGCTTTTCATTATGAATTTAATGAGAAACATAAAACCAATAGTATTCAATTAGTTACTCAATATACTACCAGAGAAATAAAAATAGATATTTTGCTTACAAGTCAGGTTACATAAAGGCTACATGGATGGCTATCGACAAACCGTTCTTTTATTTAATCGACCCTTAAATGGTCTAAACGTTTAGTCGTCAACTGTTTTTTTGGCTCTGTTCCATAATACTGTTGTCCCTCGATGAATCCCCTATTTTTAAAGGGTTAGGCGATAAATTGGTTTTTTAACGAGAATTAGTCACAGAGTCCTAGATATAAGGGTTGAGTTTAATTCCATTTGAAGGGACAACAATTATCTACAACAGAGCCAATAAAAGTGAGTTGATGTAAAAATCATCATAGGAAAAACTAAATCTCAACCCTTTTATTGCGAATCAAACCTTCCAAACAAGCCGTAAATACCACCCTATTCGCCCTATTCGAATGTTCTTCAGCAAATTCTTCAACTTTTTGATAATGACCTTTTGAAATCCATAATGAACGAGCTTTAGATTTTGCCGGTGAAGCATATAAAATTACATATTTATCTTTTTGATTTTTATATGCTTCTTTACTTTTTATGAAATCGTCGATGAATGTTTCTATCACATATCGTCGTTCTTTTCCTATATCCGCTGAATAATCAGACCATGCTTGGAACATCCATTCTGGCATTGAGACTTGAACAAAATGGCGAGAATTCAATTTTTTTTGCTCATCTATGTCCTTTGTCATTTATCAGGTTCCAATTATTAAAAAAAAAGTTAATGAATGCTATCACGTTGTTTTGGTGAAAAAAATATTGTTGAATAAAATAGTCATTAATTGATAGTTTTTTGAACAAAATGCGTTTATTTTGGCTGTTTCATGTGTATACTTTCGTACACGATGTGGATTCTGGCATCAAATGTGTAAAATTTGTAAATAATACGGTATAACTGGGAATAATGAATGCGACATAACATTAAGATGGCTGATTATAACGCAAATAATGGCACTGACCATATAGGCTAAATTAGGGTTACAGTTCAACAATGTTTTCTGTTAATTTACATGAGTTCAA
>JABSOJ010000605.1 GCA_013216005.1 Alteromonadaceae bacterium
AAATATCTTACTAGAATTTCTGCCTTTTTTTATATTTCCTAATATATAAATTTCGTATAAGTTATTCTATTTACTATGTTTTATCCTTAACCTAGTGCCATTCCTCCTGGAGCCCTTTGTAAATAAGAGGTTCTTCTATGACATATTTGCACCAGGTTAGATGATGGGGTTTTTGTTCTACTAAACTTTAATTAATTAGTATTCTAATAAAATACACACTATTAATTTGCAGATTAATCAAAAGCTTATTGGTTATTCAGTCAAGTTTAAGATGGGTGTTCGCCTTAAGGTTTCGTTTATTGGGTCTAATATAATTGACATAATGTTTTTTGGTGGTTCTTGTCCCAACTTTGTAAAGTCACCAGCTTTACCGTAAACATAAATACAAGCACCAAGGCGTCATATAACCGTAGAGCAATACACACCTAAACAAACCACAACGTTGAATTCCTTCAAAAACAATAGAAGAGAATAAGGCTGAACTTGCACCACAAGATGGTAAAGCAAGTGGCTCACGTATTGGGTTCATATCGTTAGGGTGGCAGTAATAACACCAATCCTATCGTCAGCTTGTACCAAATGACTTTTTAATCCACCTTAAAGAATCACAACTCATACATCTGACTATGATCAGTTCTTAACTGGTGTAGAGTAAATTGCAGGCAATAAAAAAGCACCAGATAAATGGTGCTTTTTTTAATAGTGACGGTTAGATTACTATTTTTTATTCACTAATAAAGAGCGACGTGATGCTAAACCGATAATGCCCAATGCGAAAATGGCAAGGGTGGTCGGTTCTGGAACAGGTTGCGGCGTACACTCTGGTAGTGTAGGGTCTTCAGCACAAGTTAGAATGTCGACTGAGCTGGTTATCAGATTGTCGATACCAAAACCACCTATAACGCCACCTGCTGCTGTCTGCCCGAAATCAACAGCTTGGAATGCTACGTCTGAAATAACACCAAAGAAGCCTCTGTCAACAGTGCTTCTGCCAAACGGAGGGCTTTCAAAGGTCTGACCTAGGACAGTAAGAGCGTACGAATCTGTAGCGTCACCATCCAACCAGTCAAAACCAAAGACGAAACGCTGTGTATCGAAAGCGATATTAAAGCTAGGTCCGCCACCTCCGCCAGTAATACCAAAAAATTGTGAACCGTCAACTGATTGGTTATTACCCATGTGCGAAGTATCAACGAAGTCTACAATGCCGATCTGGTCATTAGCAACATCACCTGATGAAACGATAAAATCGCCCAAGTCTAGACTGAAAGACGTGGAGAAAAGATTCAACGATTGATTATTAAAATCTTCTTCAATCATAGCAAGGTTGTTTAAGGCGTCCAAAAACAAAGTTCTGTCGGTATAAGTAGTAATGAGTGCCGAATGAGCAAATGTTGGAACGAGTGCAAGTGTAACTAATATTGAAGTAAAGTATTTTCTTAATTCCATATTTATATCTCCTTAATTAAAATTTGGTTGCATTGCCAGTATCAATGACACCTTGATGCAAATATTGAATAAGCAAATAAAGCGCCAGATAAATATAATCCATATATAACAGTGACTTACCGTTTGTTTTTGGTCGAAACAGGATGGAAGTGTAAAAAAGCCTGACAACATGGTTTACATCCTAGCTTCCGCACATTCTTTATAGGTATTAAGAACCTCCCATTGTATTCACCAACAACGAGAACATTAATTCCAGCTAAAAAGCTGGAAAAATCAGCGCCCGTCGCAAAACCAGTGCTATTAGTTGTGAGTGTACCAAAACCTGATAGTGTACCTACAGAAGTTACAAGGCATATCAGAATCGACGGCTGCGATTTCACTTGCTAATTCATCGCCTCTTAAGTAGTCGAGGATGATAGTATCATAACCGCTTTGATTACTATGTGATAAAACGTCGTGTCCGGTTAAGAATGTCGCACCTGCATTAGCCACATTAACCTAACAACTAGCAGATAAAATAAAGCTAGCCGAGGCCGCTTTTATGAGTTTAATCTTTCATGAAGTTATCCTTTTAAATTCCTTTTCCTAATACTCGATTCCGCAGTTTTTTATTTTTTACTTTTATTTAAATTAAGTGCTGAGTAGTTACAAAAATTTAATGGTGTTTGAAACTGCAAACCGTTACCGAACGGTTAGACGTATATCACGTTAATAAAAATACTAACTGGAGGAAGATTTTGATTCATCAAAGTAGATCGATTTGATACTCGCCATAACAAAAGACAACCCAACAAACGCCCAGACAATCACAGCACAAACATCGAATGCTTGCACTTTATCTGCATGACGAACTAAAAGCGGAATGATAAGCACGTTCCGAGTAACGCACACAATAGCGATAAATAGATAAGAAAATTTAGAACAAAACAAATAAAAACTTCCGGTGGGTTTTAATATTCTGAAAAAGTGAAGCAACACGTTATCGAACCAAGCTAA
>JABSOJ010000606.1 GCA_013216005.1 Alteromonadaceae bacterium
TTCAATTAGATATTCAATTATAAATAGACTAGACAAATATTTAACTTCGGTTAAAGTGACTATTCATTTAAACACTAATAAAAATAATAAATTATGCAAGATAGCCCTCTCAGTTTGTTACCTCCCTTAGTTGCCATCGTCATCGCGATTTGGCGAAAAAATGCCTTGTTAGCTTTACTTGCGGGTTTATTTTTAAGCTTTTTAATGGTGGAACAATGGAACTTTATTCTTGGGGTGAAATCGAGTGTTATTGGTATAGCCAGTGTTTTTTCGTCCATCGGAAATTTTTATATTATTACCTTCAGTTTGCTTATTGGCGCGTTGATTACATTAATGAATCAATCGGGAGCTGTTAATGGTTTTATTCGTAATTTGGCACAGTTGAATTTAGTTAAGAGTTCACGTCAAGCCAGTTTGCTACCAACAATTATTGGGACCAGTATTTTCACTGATACCAATTTAAGTATGTTTACTGCAGGCATGGCTAGTCAGAAGCTTTTTGATGAACACAAACTCAGTAGAGCAAGATTAGCTTATTTATTAGATTCAACTTGTGCACCTATTAGTATTTTATTTTTAATTAATGGTTGGGGAGCCTATGTTTTAGGTTTACTTGATGGTTATCAGTTTACTGATCCCGTTGGTATTTTAATTGGCACTGTCGGCTATAATTTTTATGCGATTATTGCCGTACTCCTGGCATATTATACCGCTTATAGCGGTAAAGTATTTGGACCAATGAGAACGGCAGAATCGGTTGCTACTTTTGACCAACATGAACATGTTGAAAAAGTAGCGCCAGCTAAAATAATGTGGATCCCATTAATCGCTCTGTTGGTTATTACCTTAATATTACTTTGGGTAACCGGAGATGGAGATATTCGAAGAGGTTCTGGGTCTTTTTCAGTATTCTGGGCTATTGTTAGTGCGCTGGTTATACTTATTTCGTTTATCGTAAGTAAACGCTTATTAGACTTTAAACAAATCGCTTTGCATTCGTTTACCGGGATAAAACATATGGCACCAGTAGTTGCTATTTTAGTTTTGTCATTTGCTTTTGGAGATGCGATTAAGTCTTTGGGGACTGGCCTATATGTAAGCCAGTTACTGAATGTAGAAGTACCTTTGTATTTGTTAGCTCCGATCCTTTTCATTGCAGCCGCTATAATGGCATTTGCGACAGGTACTTCGTGGGGAACTTTTGCTGTTCTTGTGCCAATTGCAATTCCTATTGCGCTGGAAAGTACGTTACCGGTTGAATTTCTTGTTGCTGCGGTATTAGGTGGGGGGATTTTCGGTGATCATGCATCTCCGATAAGCGATACTACTGTGGTAGCTTCAATAGCGAGTGGTTGTGATCATTTTGAACATGTTAAGACTCAATTGCCTTATGCATTGACTGGTGCTGTACTGACACTCATTATTTATGTGTTTATTGGTCTTAGTTTCTGATTAATGTTTAAAAGTTAGTATTGAAAGCTAATATCGATATTTAGTGTTGAAACTTAGTATTGAAATTTAGCATTGAAATTTATTCTTGAAACTTATTTTTGAAAAATGAATGATGAAAAAACAGTTTGAAATTGTTGACCAGCAAACGGATTTTGTAGTTATAAATAAACGGCCAAATGTTAATTTTCATGACGAGGATGAGCTGGGCTCAGGCTTGTTTAATCAAGTGAAACAATATTTGGCAGCGGATGAGTTATATCCTGTTCATCGTCTGGATAAAATGACTTCGGGGCTTATAGTTTTTGCTAAAAACCTTGTTTGTGCGCAACAATTTCAACTGCTTTTCAGCCAGCATGAAATTCAAAAATATTATTTGGCTATCAGCGATAAAAAACCAAAGAAAAAACAGGGATTAATTAAAGGGGACATGGTTAAAAGTAGACGTGGCAGTTGGAAATTGCTCCGGACACAAACTAACCCGGCCATCAGTCAATTTTTTTCTTATGCGATTGGTGGTGGTAAACGATTATATTTAATAAAACCCCACTCCGGAAAAACCCATCAAATTCGTGTTGCTTTGAGCAGTATTGGGGCGCCTATTCTTGGCGATGTTAATTACTATCCTAAACAAAGTGTACCAATTGAAACTAACGAGCAGCATTTATTCGATAGAGGTTATTTACATGCCTATTCGCTAACTTTTGAGCTGGCACAAAAACAATACCAGTATGTTTTACCACCAACCGATGGCGTTGAGTTTCTAGCAACTTCTGTTGTTAATACACTGGATGAGTTAAAACAGCCTTGGTTACTCGATTGGCCAAAAGTATAAATTCCATTTTTGACGATTTTCTTTTAATGTGTTTTGTGATTTTAGGAACGCGATTTTAGAAACTAGAATCTAGAAACAATATTAGCCGTTAGTCACTTAAATCTGACATTCCGCACCTAATAAAATATATATGTTTTTTATACGATTTTAGTGTAAAAA
>JABSOJ010000607.1 GCA_013216005.1 Alteromonadaceae bacterium
ACGCAAAGCTAGATAAGCAGCAAATATTGGCTGCTGCATATGGGGGACAACAGCATTATGGAACATAGCCATATATTTACTATCAGGCTCAATGAAGAAAAAGTTATATAGCTCTCCCAATCCAATACAATTGATTGGTGGAAGTGTCGATAAAAAGAGACTTATTTTTGAAGAAAACTCACAATATGGAATTATCGATTTACAAAATGGATCAATGAAGTATTTTAATAAGGTAAATGAGGTACTCAGTAATTTAAGTATCAGCTTTGATGGTCAAAGATTAGTATATTCTAAACGTGAGTTTGGTGTTTGGAATTTATATCAATATAACTTGGAAACGCAAATTGAAACCTTCATTACGAATAATCTTAAGAATGGACTTGATATTGGTGAAAATATACTCGGAGAATACAATGATAACTCATTAGTTATTCTGCAGAAAACAACTCAAGAACAAATTAAGCTTGATGCAAAATTCCAAATTACGTTGAACAATAATTGGCATTACATACAAGGGAAAATATTTTATTCTTCTCAAACCCAAGATTTGATTGAAATAAAAAGTTATGACATTTTAACCAAAAAGCATCAAAAAGCATCAAAAAGCAACGATGGAACAAGGTAGCTACGATGCAAAATTTGATATTAATGCAAATGCTAAAAGCCTGATCCATCTTTACAGGCCAATTGATCAAACTGAAATTCTTTTCCTTAAAATATAGAGTGCTTTGATATTTTCGCTTAAGTCTTAACCCTATAATATAAGTCTTAACGCTATAATAATAGGTGAATCAGTATTTCCAAGTAGTTGCAATATGTGTTTTGCCTAAACTACTTGCGCTAAATAATCACACGTTATGTCCCTACCACTGAATCGATGTGTTAATAAGGTTTTTTCAGAGTGATTCTTAAATGCTTTACTTCGTTTTTGTCTGGAACAAAAAAGCTGTGTTCTTGAAAATTTATCCTCACTGAAAACAGACCAGTTATTTATGATAATTGGGTTTAAACTAGAAGTTCGATACGCTGTATGAACTCCTTCACACCTGAGCAGCGCCAAAAGGCATTTTGTAAACCAGAGGTAAGAGATTCAAAACACTCATATGTTGTTTGCAATTATTAAATGTCTGTATATACTAACAGTATTACTGTATGAAATAACAGGACTATTATGCGCCCACTTACCCCACGTCAAACACAAATTTTTGAACTCATAAAAGAAAATATATCTGAAACAGGGATGCCGCCAACCCGAGCCGAAATTGCCGATTATTTTGGTTTTAAATCAGCAAATGCAGCAGAAGAACACCTGAAGGCACTGGCTAAAAAAGGTTATATTCAAATGCTGGCGGGAACTTCCCGGGGTATTCGTTTAACGCCAGAGGCTGTTGAGGAAGAAGGTCTTCCTCTTATTGGTCGAGTTGCGGCCGGAGAGCCAATATTGGCAGAAGAGCATATCGAACAACATTATAAAATTGATGGTTCTATATTTCATCCTGCGGCAGATTATTTATTACGCGTAAATGGTGAAAGTATGAAAGATATAGGTATTTTAGATGGTGATTTACTCGCGGTACATCAAACTACTGATATACAAAATGGCCAGGTCGTTGTAGCTCGTGTTGAAGATGATGTTACCGTTAAGCGTTTTAAGCGTGAAGGCAATATAGTTTATCTTCATGCCGAAAATGAAGCATTTGCACCAATTGAAGTTGATTTAACCAGTCAACAATTCAATATTGAAGGTGTTGCCGTTGGTGTTATTCGTGCTACTGATTGGATGTAGTTTTTCGGCTCTGTTCCATAATACTGTTGTCCCTCGATGAATCCCCTATTTTTAAAGGGTTAGGCGATAAATTGGTTTTTTAACGAGAATTAGTCACAGAGTCCTAGATATAAGGGTTGAGTTTAATTCCATTTGAAGGGACAACAATTATCTACAACAGAGCCAGTTTTTCACAGTAGATTTAATATACCCAAACTACTTGGAAATGCATGTTCAGCCCTAAGTTAGGCTTTTCCTAAACATAAGCAAAGCGCAACACGCATATAATGGTTGTTCCCTTGTAAAGGGTTGCACAGTTATTTTGTTCCAGACAAAAACTAAGTACAACCATCGACGTGCATGATGCACTAATGCAGCGAAGGTATGGATGCCCAAGAGCTGCCATGTATGCAACGCAGCACTGATATTCTAGCTTATCTCCCTTCGGGCAAGGCGATAAGTCTCTTGCGTTATTGAATTTTCAAAGGCGGTAGCATGGATGCTGTAGGTAGGGCGAAGCAGGATGTCCGAGCCGAGAATAACCCTTTACAAAATCCAATGCCTTGCATATAGCCGTTTCTTGACTTGCTGAATCCTGTATTTTTACACCTAGGAAATCCCAATTATAGCCCTTTGTTTATCTACGATCCAAAATGTTGGTTGAAAAATAACCAG
>JABSOJ010000059.1:0-4858 GCA_013216005.1 Alteromonadaceae bacterium
TGATATTTTAGTTGGCACACCGTCGGATAATCGCCAGCATGCGCAAATTCAGTCCATGCTCGGCCTTTTTGTTAATACCTTGGCGCTTAGGGTTGAACTTGATGGTAAGGTTAGTATTGAAGATTTGATCACTCAGGTGCATGAGGTGGTTATGCAGGCGAAAGTGCATCAAGATCTGCCTTTTGAAAAACTGCTTGACCTTTTGAATGTTGATCGGGATTTATCCAGAAGCCCTATTTTTCAAGTAATGTTTGGTTTGCAAGATTTTGGTGCAAATGTTAACAAAGCGCTCCCTTTCGAAGGCGATTCATTTGAAGCAGCGTTATCTACGCCCGCCAAGTTTGATTTGGATCTGTTCATTTCAGATAGTCAATCACAGCTTAGTGGACGATTCACCTACGCTCAATCTCTATTTACCGAGCAGACTATTCAAGGATTTTCACAGATATATCAGAAAGTATTACAGGCGTTTGTGAGTAATATAGATCAGCCCCTTTGTCAGATTGAAAAGCTTTCAGCGCAGGAGCAACAACAGCTGGCATTATGGAATAATACTCAGGTTGCCTATGAAACGGACAAATGTATCCATGAGTTATTTGAACGGCAAGTAGATAATAATCCGGATGGGGTAGCCGTAGTTTTTGATGATAGCTCGTTAACTTATAGTGAATTAAATGCTAAAGCGAATGAACTAGCCCATTACTTACGAGAAAATAGAAACGTTAAACCCGATACCTTAGTGGGAATTTGTGTTGAACGTTCTCTTGATATGATTATCGGTATTCTGGCTATCCTAAAAGCAGGCGGAGCATATGTGCCGCTTGATCCTAATTATCCTCAAGAGCGTTTAATGTATCTGCTTGAAGATGCTAAACTAGAAACTGTTTTAGTGCAAAGTCGTTTACAAATAAAGTTGTCTTTGAGTGAAAGCCAGGCCGTATGTATAGACTGTGAGATTTTTTTACAACACTTGAGTGGTTATTCGCAGAGAAATATTGAAGTCAATTCATTGGGATTACAGCCACAACATTTGGCTTATGTAATCTATACCTCTGGGTCAACAGGGCAACCTAAAGGGGTTGCTATCAGGCATAGTAATACTGTTTCTATGCTGCATTGGGCAAATTCAACTTATTCAGAAAATGAATTATCAAAAGTATTGGCTTGTACCTCATTAAATTTTGATTTGTCTGTTTTTGAGTTGTTTGTTCCTCTTTGTTTTGGTTTTCAATGTATTCTGGTCAAAGATGCCCTGACGTTGCTTGAAAAACCAGTGAATGTCACTTTAATTAATACCGTGCCGTCAGCCATTAAGGTTTTGATTGAACAAGGTGCTATTCCTAAAGGGGTTACCACCATTAATTTGGCGGGTGAGCCGTTAACGGCAAAAATTGTGAATGATTTATTGCGTGAAACGGATTGCACCAAGGTGTGTAATTTATATGGACCTTCGGAAGATACGACTTATTCTACTTATATTGCTTTTACCTCAGAAATTCATAAGACACCCGAAATAGGTAAAGTGATCGCGAATAGTCAGGGATTTGTTTTATCCGAGCATTTAGAATTATTACCGATAGGTGTTGTAGGAGAATTGTATTTATCAGGTGCCGGTGTTGCTAAAGGTTATCTTAATAAACCTGAGTTAACGGCAGCCTCTTTTATTGCCAATCCTTACTATGATAAACATCAGCCACAGGGCAGTCGCCTCATGTATAAAACCGGGGATTTAGTACGCCGCCTGGCCGATGGTAATTTAGAGTATGTAGGTCGAAATGATCATCAGGTTAAAATCCGTGGATTCAGAATTGAATTGGGTGAAATAGCTCATGTGCTGACATCACAAGTTGGTGTTAATGATGCCGTGGTACTGGCAAAAGAAAATGTCACTGGCGACAGTCAGCTGGTGGCCTATGTGGTTGTCGACAAGGGAGATATTATTTCGGGGGACGATAAGCAAAGCAGAAATCAACGTAATAAGACTATAGCGTCTTTGCACCAAGCTATTCAGGGGAAATTACCTGACTATATGGTGCCTTCAGCCTTTGTGCTGTTAGCCGATTTACCCTTAACCCCGAATGGTAAACTCAACCGGAAAGCATTGCCTGATCCCGATATTCAGTCGCAGATACAAGATCAATATGTGGCACCGCGAACGTTACTGGAAACACAACTATGTGCAGTGTGGGAGAAAGTATTGGGGGTTAGTCGTGTTGGTATTGATGACAATTTCTTTCGATTAGGGGGGAATTCCATTGCCGCAGTGAGATTAACCGCCATCAGTCGAGGTGAGATAGGGCTGGATATTCCATTGGCCCTGTTGTTCGAGCACAAAACTATCGCCGCGATAGCGCCTTTGCTAAGTCAGGAAGATAAGCTGGTGATCCCTAAAGTGTCAGCAGAGTATTATGCTTTGTCTTTTGCTCAGGAACGCATGCTGTTTATCGAACAAATGGAACAAGGGACAGACGCTTACCATATTCCATATTGTGTGCAATTGCGCTCTGATGTAAATATCAATAGGCTGGAACAGGCGTTTGATACACTCATTAACAGACATTCGATACTTAGAACGATTTATCGGGTGGATGACGACGGTAATGGTTATCAGGCGATTATCGATAATCAGGTGAAGATGAGCTCTTTTGTCCTGACAGAGCACAATGATTTAATACCAGCCATAAAAGAAGACATTGCCAAACCCTTTGATTTAGCCTCTGAACAGGGGATGCGGTTACACAGATACCAATCGGGAGAAAGTGCTTACCTGCTTATTGTCTGGCATCATATCGCTTTTGATGGCTGGTCCTTAGATATCTTTATGCAAGAACTGGCTGTATGTTATCAGGCGCTATGTCAGGGAGAAGTGGTTAATTTACCTGAACTGGAGATCAGCTACGGCGATTATGCCTTATGGCAGCGTCAAACATTGCAGGAAGAAAAAATTAAAAGTTTGCAGGATTTCTGGTTACAGCAGCTATCCTGTTATGAAACCTTAGTCCTACCAACAGATTTTGAACGTCCGAAACAGTTTGATTATCAGGGGCAAGTCGTGGACTTTACCCTGGAAGCAGAATTATCTGCCGGGTTAAGAGATTTGGCGCAGGAGCAGGAAACCACGCTTTATACTGTTTTACTCAGTGGTTTTTACCTCACTTTGGCAACTGTTTCCGGTCAGCGTGATATTTTAGTTGGCACACCGTCGGATAATCGCCAGCATGCGCAAATTCAGTCCATGCTCGGCCTTTTTGTTAATACCTTGGCGCTTAGGGTTGAACTTGATGGTAAGGTTAGTATTGAAGATTTGATCACTCAGGTGCATGAGGTGGTTATGCAGGCGAAAGTGCATCAAGATCTGCCTTTTGAAAAACTGCTTGAACTGTTGAATGTTGAGCGGGATTTATCCCGAAGCCCTATTTTTCAAGTGATGTTTGGTTTGCAAGATTTTGGTGCTGACATTAACAAAGTGCTGCCTTTCGAAGAAGATTCGTTTGAAGCAGCGTTAGCTACGCCCGCCAAGTTTGATTTAGATCTGTTCATTTCAGATAGTCAATCGCAGCTCACGGGACGTTTTACCTATGCACAGTCTCTGTTTACCGAGAAGACTATTAAAGGATTCTCAGAGGTATATCACAAAGTACTGCAGGCGTTTGTGAGTAATATAGATCAGCCACTTTGTCAGATTGAAAAGCTTTCAGCACAGGAGCAACAACAGCTGGCGTTATGGAATAATACCCAGGTTGCCTACGAAACGGATAAATGTATCCATGAGTTATTTGAACAGCAAGTAAAGCTTAACCCTGAAGGGATCGCCGTTGTAGTTGACAATCAATCGTTAACTTATAGTGAGTTAAATATCAGCGCGAACCGACTTGCCCGTTATCTGGTTGAAGATAAACAGGTTAAAGCTGATACCTTGGTGGGGATCTGCGTTGAGCGTTCTATTGATATGCTGGTGGGGATCTTCGCTATTCTTAAAGCGGGTGGGGTTTATGTGCCGATGGAACCGACATATCCCGAGGCCAGACTATCCTATTTGTTATCTGATGCGGGTTTGACAACCGTGTTAACCCAGGTGCATTTACGTGAGTGTACCCCGGTAAAAGACAATCAGGCCGTGTATTTAGATGATCCCGCATTTTTACAAGACTTACAGCAGTATTCACAGGATGATCTCAACTTATCAATAAGTGCGGGGCAACTGGCCTATGTGATTTATACCTCAGGCTCAACCGGGCAACCTAAAGGCGTGATGGTAGAGCATCATTCTGTTGCTAATCTGGCATTTAACCTTAAAAATATGGAATTATCAGCCTCAGAGTTAGCTTCCTCAGACAAGCACTGGGGTTGGTTGGCTTCCTTTGCTTTTGATGCCTCAATACAAGGGATCAGCCAACTGGCTTTAGGTCAGGGCTTAACTATAATTTCAGAAGACTGTAAGCGAGATCCACAGGCATTAATGGCACTATTGCCAACACTGAGTGTGATTGACTGTACTCCGAGCATAGTAGAAATTTGGTTTGATGCAGGCCTTGAAGCCCAGCTGCCTAATTTGATTATCGGGGGCGAGGCGATCAGCCAGAAGTTATGGACTGAGCTGGTGCGTTGGCAATCTGAGCAAGGTAAAAAAGCCGTTAACGTATACGGCCCAACGGAATGTACAGTAAACTCTACCCAGTGTTTAATTGTTGGTGACAAACCGCATATCGGTATGAGCTTAGCCAACACCCGCGCATATGTCTTAGACCGTGATTTAGGACTTGCTCCGGTGGGGACTTTGGGGGAATTATATATCGGCGGTGACGGTTTAGCCCGTGGCTATCTTGGTAAACCCGAGTTAACGGCGGCCTCTTTTATT
>JABSOJ010000059.1:4873-16539 GCA_013216005.1 Alteromonadaceae bacterium
GAGAACCTTTACGAAGATAAACTCCACAATGATAAAAATTGGCCTGATAGCAATCGCCTGTATAAAACCGGGGATTTAGTGCGTCGTTTGGCCGATGGAAATTTAGAATTTGCAGGCCGTAATGATCATCAGGTTAAAATTAGTGGTTTTAGAATTGAACCGGGTGAAATTGCCCATGTGCTGGCGTCTCAAGAAGGTGTTAATGATGCTGTGGTACTGGCTAAAGAAAATACCAGGGGTGATAGCCAGTTGGTGGCTTATGTGGTTGTCAACAATACCGATATTACATCGGGGGACGATAAGCAAAGCAGAAAACTACGTAATGAGACCATTGCGGTTTTACGCCAGGCTGTTAAGTTAAGCTTACCCGAGTATATGGTGCCTTCCGCTTTTGTGCTGTTAGCCGATTTACCCTTAACCCCGAATGGTAAACTCAATCGGGAAGCCTTGCCTGATCCAGATATTCAGGCGCAGTTACAAGATCAATACGTGGCACCGCGAACTTTACTGGAAACACAGCTATGTGCTGTGTGGGAGAAAGTATTGGGGATCAGTCGTGTTGGTATTAATGATAATTTGTTTCGATTAGGGGGAAATTCCATTGCCGCAGTAAGATTAACCGCTATCAGCCGACGCGAGATGGGGCTGGATATTCCATTGGCCCTGCTGTTCGAACACAAAACTATTGCCACTATAGCGCCTTTGCTGAATCAGGAAGATAAGCTGGTTATCTCTAAATTGTCAGCCGAGCATTATGATTTATCCTTTGCCCAGGAGCGTATGCTGTTTATCGAACAGTTTGAGCAAGGGACAGACGCCTACCATATCCCATATTGTGTGCAACTGACCTCTGATGTGAATATCAAGATGCTTGAACAGTCGTTTGATGCACTTATTAACAGACATCCGATACTCAGAACAGTTTACCGAGTGAACGATGAGGGTAATGGGTATCAGGTTATTATCGATAATCAGGTGAAGATGATCTCTTTTGTCCTGACAGATCATAGTGAGTTAGTGCCAGCGATAAAAGAAGGTGTTGGCAAACCTTTTGATTTGACCTCTGAACAGGGGATGAGATTACACATATATCAGTCGGGGGAAAGTACTTACCTGCTAATTGTTTGGCATCATATTGCCTTTGACGGCTGGTCTTCTGACATCTTTATGCAAGAACTTGCGCAATGCTATCAGACCCTTTGTCAGGGACAAACGATTAATTTACCTGAGCTGGAGATCAGCTACGGCGATTATGCCTTATGGCAGCGTCAAACATTGCAGGGAGAAAAACTTAAAAGTTTGGAAGATTATTGGTTAAAGCAGTTGTCCAGTTATGACACCTTAGCTCTGCCAACGGACTTTGCTCGCCCCAAACAATTTAATTATCAGGGACAAGTATGTGAATTTTCCATGGAACCTAAATTATCTGCCGAATTAAGGGATTTGGCTCAGGAGCAGGAAACCACGCTTTATACCGTATTACTCAGTGCTTTTTACCTCACTCTGGCAACGGTTTCAGGCCAGCGTGATATTTTAGTTGGCACACCGTCGGATAATCGACATCAGGCCCAAATTCAGTCTTTGATTGGATTATTTGTCAATACATTAGCGCTTAGGGTAGAGCTTGATGGCACAGTTAGTATTGAAGAGTTAATCACTCAGGTCCATGAGGTGATTATGCAGGCGAAAGTGCATCAGGATCTGCCTTTTGAAAAACTGCTTGAACTGTTGGATATCGAGCGGGATTTATCCCGAAGCCCTATTTTTCAAGTGATGTTTGGTTTGCAAGATTTTGGTGCTGAGGTTAACAAAGGGTTGCCTTTCGAAGGAGACTCGTTTGAATCAGCGTTTGCTACGCCCGCCAAGTTTGATTTGGAACTGTTCATTTCGGATAGTCAATCGCAGCTCACGGGACGTTTTACCTATGCTCAGTCTCTGTTTACTGAGCAGACTATTAAACGATTCTCAGGGGTATATCAGAAAGTACTGCAGGCGTTCGTTAGTAATAAAAATCAGTCCCTTTGTCAGATTGAAAAGCTTTCAGCACAGGATCATCAACAGCTGGCGTTATGGAATAATACCCAGGTTTCCTATGAAACGGATAAATGTATCCATGAGTTATTTGAACAGCAAGTAAAACTTAATCCTGAAAGGATTGCGGTTGTATTTGACGAGCAATCGTTAACTTATACTGAGTTAAATGCCAGAGCCAATCGACTTGCCCGTTATTTGGTTGAAGATAAACAGATCAAAGCTGATACCTTAGTGGGGATCTGCGTTGAGCGTTCTATTGATATGCTGGTGGGTATCTTCGCTATTCTTAAAGCGGGTGGAGCTTATGTGCCGATGGATCCGGCATATCCAGAGGCCAGACTCTCCTATTTGTTATCTGATGCTAGTTTGACAACCGTGTTAACCCAGATGCATTTAAGTGAGTGTACCCCCGTAACAGACAATCAGGCTGTGTATTTAGATAATCCTGTATTTTTACAAGATTTACAGCAGTATTCACCGGATGATCTCAGTGTATCAATAAATGTGGGGCAGCTGGCTTATGTAATTTATACCTCAGGCTCAACAGGTCAACCTAAAGGGGTGACGGTAGAGCATCATTCTGTGGCTAATCTGGCATTTAATCTGAAAAGTATGGAATTGTCAGCCTCAGAGTTAGCTTCCTCAGAAAAACACTGGGGCTGGTTAGCTTCCTTTGCTTTTGATGCTTCAATAAAAGGGATCAGCCAGCTGATTTTGGGTCAGGGGTTAACTATCATTTCAGACGCATGTAAGCGAGATCCCCATGCTTTAAAGGCGTTCTTGCCAAAACTGGGTGTGATTGACTGTACCCCGAGCATAGTGGAAATATGGTTTGAGGCTGGTCTTGAAGCTCATCTGCCTAATTTGATCATCGGTGGGGAGGCTATTAGCCAGAGGTTATGGACAGAGCTTGTGAGCTGGCAGTCTGAGTACGGCAGAAAAGCGTTTAACGTTTACGGTCCGACAGAATGTACGGTTAACGCAACCCAAAGTTTGGTTGTTGGAGACAAGCCGCATATTGGGAAGAGTTTAGCCAATACCCTGGCTTATGTTTTAGATCATGATTTAGGGTTTGCTCCGGTGGGGACGTTTGGTGAATTATATATCGGAGGTGTCGGTTTAGCTCGTGGTTACCTTAATAAACCTGAGTTAACGGAAGCGTCTTTTATACCTAACCCTTACTATGATGAACATCAGCCTGTTAGCAGTCGCCTTCTGTATAAAACAGGAGATTTAGTGCGTCGTTTGGCAGATGGAAATTTAGAATATTCAGGTCGTAATGATCATCAGGTTAAAATTCGCGGATTCAGGATTGAACTGGGTGAAATAGCACATGTGCTGGCGTCACAGGATGGTGTTAATGATGCTACAGTTGTGGCAAAAACCAGTATGGTCGGAGATGACCAACTGGTGGCTTATGTGGTTATGGATAATGCCGATATTATATCGGGGGAAGATAAAGAGAGTAAAAGCTTACGTGATGAGGCAATAGCGCATTTAAGACACGCTGTTAAGTTGAAACTACCCGAGTATATGGAGCCTTCAGTTTTTGTATTATTAACACAGCTACCCTTAACCCCGAATGGTAAACTTGACCAGAAAGCTTTACCTGAGCCGGATTTTCAAGCTCAGATGCAAGATCAATATGTGGCACCGCGAACGGTACTGGAAACACAGCTATGTGCAGTGTGGGAGAAAGTATTGGGGATCAGTCGTGTTGGTATTGATGACAATTTCTTTCGATTAGGGGGAAATTCCATTGCCGCGGTGAGATTAACCGCCATCAGTCGACGCGAGATAGGGCTGGATATTCCATTGGTTCTGTTGTTTGAGCACAAAACTATCGCCGCGATAGCGCCTTTGCTGAGTCAGGAAGATAAGCTGGTGATCCCTAAAGTGGCAGTAGAGCATTATGATTTATCCTTTGCCCAAGAGCGTATGCTGTTTATCGAACAGTTTGAGCAAGGGACAGACGCCTACCATATCCCATATTGTATGCAACTGACCTCTGATGTGAATATCAAGATGCTGGAACAGTCGTTTGAACTACTTATTAATAGACATCCGATACTCAGAACGGTTTATCGGGTGAACGATGAGGGTGATGGTTATCAGGCGATTATTGATAATCAGGTGAAGTTGAACTCGTTTGTTCTGACAGATCAAAGTGAGTTAATGCCAGCGATAAAAGAAGGTATTGCCAAACCCTTTGATTTAACTTCGGAGCAGGGCATACGTTTACAACGATATCAGTCGGGGGAAAGTGCATACTTGCTTATTGTCTGGCATCATATTGCTTTTGACGGCTGGTCTTCTGATATATTTATGCAAGAATTTGCACAATGCTATCAGACCCTTTGTCAGGGACAAACGGTCAATTTACCCGAGCTTGAAATTAGTTACGGTGATTATGCCTTATGGCAGCGTCAAACATTGCAGGGAGAAAAACTTAAAAGTTTGGAAGATTACTGGTTACAGCAGTTATCTTGCTATGAAACTTTAGCTCTGCCAACGGATTTTGTTCGTCCGAAACAATTTGATTATCGGGGGGAAGTGGTTGAATTTACTTTGGGTACTGAATTATCTGCCGAATTAAGGGATTTGGCTCAGGAGCAGGAAACCACGCTTTATACAGTTTTACTTAGTGGTTTTTATCTCACCCTGGCAACTGTTTCAGGTCAACATGATATTTTAATCGGCACACCGTCGGATAATCGTCATCATGCGCAAATTCAGTCTTTGATTGGCTTGTTTGTTAACACGTTAGCGCTTAGGGTCGATCTTGATGGACAGGCCAGTATTGAACATTTAATTGCTCAGGTTCATGAGGTGGTTATGCAAGCGAAAGTGCATCAGGACCTGCCTTTTGAAAAACTGCTTGAGCTGTTGGATGTTGACCGAGATTTATCCCGCAGTCCTGTTTTTCAGGTGATGTTTGGATTACAGGATTTTGGTATTGATGTTAACAAAGGATTACCTTTTACAGGGAAACCACTTGAATCAGACTTATCGACGCCCGCCAAGTTTGACCTGAATCTTTTCATTTCTGATAGTCAGTCACAGCTGCGGGGAGGTTTTACCTATGCCATGTCTCTGTTTACCGAGCAGACTATTAAAGGATTTTCAGAGATATATCAGAAAGTACTGCAGGCGTTTGTGACGAATAAACAGCAACCTATTTGTAAGATTGACAAGCTTTCTGCGCAGGAGCATCAGCAGCTGGCGTTATGGAATAATACCCAGGTTGCCTATGAAACGGATAAATGCATCCATGAGTTATTTGAACAACAAGTAAAACATAATTCTGAGGGAATTGCGGTTGCGTTTGACAATCACCAGTTAACTTATGGGGAGTTAAATGCAAAAGCAAATAGGCTTGCACGTTATCTGGTTGAACATAAACAGGTCAAAGCTGATACGTTAGTGGGGATCTGTGTTGAACGCTCTGTTGATATGCTGGTGGGTATCTTCGCTATACTTAAAGCCGGAGGGGCTTATGTGCCAATGGATCCAGCATATCCTGAGGCCCGACTTTCTTATTTGTTATCTGATGCTGGCTTGACAACCGTGCTAACCCAAGTGCATTTAAGTGAAGCTACTCCGATAGCAGATCATCAGGCTGTGTATATAGATGAACCTGCATTTTTACAAGATTTACAGTCGTATTCATCGGATAATCTCAGCTTATCAATAAATAGCGATAAGTTGGCTTATGTGATTTATACTTCAGGCTCAACTGGTCAGCCTAAAGGGGTGATGGTGGAGCATCAGTCTGTGGCAAATTTGGCATTAAATCTTAAAAGCTTGGATTTATCCTCCTTAGACACTACTTCAGACAAGCACTGGGGCTGGCTTGCTTCCTTTGCTTTTGATGCATCAATACAAGGGATCAGCCAACTGGCATTGGGTCAGGGATTAACCATAATCTCAGAAGATTGTAAGCGAGATCCAGAGGCCTTAATGGAAGTATTACCAGGGCTGAGTGTGATTGATTGTACCCCGAGTATGGTGGAAATTTGGTTTGATGCCGGCATTGAAGCCCAGTTGCCTAATTTGATCATAGGGGGTGAGGCGATTAGCCAGAAGTTATGGACCCAGCTGGTTCGCTGGCAATCTGAGCAGGGTAAAAAAGCCGTTAACGTTTACGGCCCTACGGAATGTACAGTAAACTCGACCCAATGTTTAATTTCCGGTGACAAACCGCATATCGGTATGAGCTTAGCTAATACCCATGCATATGTATTAGACCGTGATTTAGGGCTTGCCCCGGTGGGGACATTTGGTGAATTATATATCGGTGGTGGTGGTTTAGCCCGTGGTTATCTTAACAAACCTGAGTTAACGGTAGCATCTTTTATTGATAACCCTTACGATGATAAAAAACAGCCTGATGGTCGTCGCTTGTATAAAACAGGGGATTTAGTGCGCCGTTTGGCAGATGGTAATTTAGAATTTGCAGGCCGTAATGATCATCAGGTTAAAATTCGTGGATACAGAATTGAACCGGGTGAAATAGCTCATCTGCTGGCGTCACAAGCTGGCGTTAATGATGCTGTGGTTGTACCAAAAACTGGTTTTACCGGAGATGACCAGTTGGTGGCTTACTTGGTTGTCGACAGTACCGATATTCTATCGGGGGATGATGAGCAAAGTAGACACTTACGAAATGAGGTTATAACGTCCTTACGCGAGGCTGTTAAGCTGTTATTACCCGAATATATGGTGCCTTCAGCCTTTGTATTGTTAACCGAATTACCATTAACGCCGAATGGCAAACTCAATCGTGATGCTTTGCCTGATCCGGATATTCAGGCTCAGATAAAAGATCAATATGTGGCACCGTCGAATGACACAGAAGAAAAACTCTGTCAGATTTGGCAAAAGCTTCTTGGTATTGAACAGGCAGGTATCACCGATGATTTCTTTGATCTGGGGGGACATTCGTTATCTGCGACTAAAATGAGCAATATGATCAATTTGGAATTTGGAGTGAGGGTCAAATTAAAAGATATTTTTGAAGTGGGTACGATTGAAAAAATCAGTGAAATAATCGTTCATCTGTTTGCAACTGGTGGTGAAGATGATCAGCAAAGGGTTTTTAAGTTCCACCAGGATGAAGCTTTTGATATGGAAAATTTTGAATTATGAGTGTAGTTAATTTTTTAGTTGAGCTTAAAGAACTTCATGTTTTTATCACAAAGAATGAAGGTAAATTAGCAGTAAAAGGGGATCGTCAGGCGCTTACCCCAATCTTAAAGCAACGTATGTCTGGCTATAAGGAAGATATCCTTAATATCTATGACGAATTAGATATCAGCAGTAACTACCAGTTAGCCCCGACGACTTTTTCCCAGAAAAGACTCTGGTTTTTAGATCAGCTTGAAGGCAGTACTGCCCATTATAATATGCCCGGTGCTATCTCTTTTACGGGACAACTTGATTTTGATGCCCTTAATAGAGCCTATAACACGATTATCGAACGCCATGATAGCTTAAGAACTTATTTTTACAGCGATGGCCATGAATCTTATCAGGTGATCCGTCCTTTTACCCAAGTTCCTATCAAAAGAATTGACTTAAGTCACCTCAAAGGTGATGAACAAGCGTTAGCGGTGAAAAAGATAGATAATGAGGAGGTTAATAGTCCCTTCAACTTATCGGGTGATTTGTTGATCCGTGTTACCTTGCTGATACTCGGTAACGATGAACACATGATGTTGTACAATATGCATCATATTACCTCAGATGGTTGGTCATCCGGGGTATTAGAAAATGAATTTACGGTACTTTTTAATGCCTATAGTGAAGGAAAAGCAAATCCGTTACCAAAATTAGCGATCCAGTATGCGGATTACGCCCACTGGCAGCGCCAATGGTTTCAGGGGGAGGTACTGGCAGAGCAGATTGATTACTGGGTCAATAAACTCAAGGGACTACCCGAGGTACACAATCTTCCTTTAGATTTTCCCCGCCCGAAAACGCAAGCCTTTCAAGGGCAAATGTGTGGGAGCCGACTCAGTCAAAAAACGTCAGCAGCATTTCTCCAGCTTTGCCGCCGTCAGGGTGCCACTTTATTTATGGGCTTAAACGCGGTGTTTTCACTCTTACTGAGTCGCTATAGCGGAGAAACGGATATTGTTATCGGCACCCCGATTGCGAACCGGGAACAGCCGGATGTAGAGCCCCTTATTGGCTTTTTTCTTAACAGTTTGGTGCTGCGAAATGATGTTGGTATTGCCCGCGATTTTAATGACTTGCTGGCGCAAAGTAAACAAACCACACTGGAAGCTTATGAATACCAGCAAGTGCCTTTTGAAGAGATCGTTAAAGAACTCAATATAGGGCATTCTCTGGCGTATTCCCCGGTTTTCCAGGTGATGATTATTTTGCAAAATAACGCCGTCGGTGAAGGAGAAATGGAAGGGGTCGATGTTAGCAGTGTTTACCGTGAAAACAATTTTTCCAAGTTTGAATTGACCTTCAGTGCTTCTGAAACGCCTGATGGGATATTTATGGGGTGGCAATATAATACGGATTTATTTGAGTCATCAACCATTGAACGGATGGCCAAGAGTTTTTCTGTGTTAATGGACGCCCTTGTTGATGCCCCGCAGACCCCTCTGATGCAATTACCCTTGATGACCGATCGGGAGCAGCAGCAATCGTTGTCTTTGTTGCAAAGCACAGCGCCGGATTATGCACAGGATAAATGTATTCATGAGTTGTTTGAAGCACAGGCAGATGCTGCGCCACATGCCATTGCGTTGGTATCTGACCAACAGGAGCTCAGTTACGATGAGGTCAATCGACGTGCCAATCAGTTAGCTCATTATTTACGTCAGGAGCACGGGGTTACCGCAGGCACGTTAGTGGGATTATGTATTGAGCGCTCACCCGAGATGGTGATAGCGCTGTTGGCTATTCTTAAAGCTGGTGGTGCCTATGTGCCACTGGACCCGGATTATCCGGCTTCGCGCTTAACTTATATGTTAACCGATGCAGGGCTAACAAAGGTGATTTGCCAAGGCCATTTACTGGATAAAACTCCGGTCACTGACGCTCAAGCGGTGTGTCTGGATGATAAGGCTGTTTTACAGCAACTTATGATGCAACCGGTCACCAATATTGATCGTCAGCAGATCGGACTGTCACAAGCTCATCCGGCTTATGTTATTTATACCTCAGGCTCAACCGGGCAACCTAAAGGGGTGATGATATCTCACCGCAACTGGGGAGCCTATCATGACGGCCTGAAAATGCCTTATCGGTTAACGGGCTCAGATCGTGTCTTACAGTTTTCCAGTATGTCGTTTGATATATTTATTGAAGAATTAACGGCCTCTATTTTTTCATCCGGTACGCTCGTGTTGCCGCCATCCCAGGAAAAAGTGCCGTCAGAGCAGCAATTCTGGCAATGGTTAAAGGAGTACAATATTACGCTGGTGTCGCTGCCTACCGCCTTTTGGAATTATTTATCTTCAGATAAAAACCTGACAGCGCATAGTCAGCAGACGTCTTTACGTTTAGTTATTGTTGGTGGAGAAGTGATGCCCGCAGCCAATTTGCAGCAGTGGCAAGCAGGGATAAGCTCAGGTATCACCCTGTTGAATACTTATGGCCCGACAGAAACAACGGTTGTTGCTACCTATGCTGACGTAACCGACTATCAAGTTGACGGTAATTCCGTGACGATAGGTCATGCGGTAAAAAACAGCACTTTAGTGGTGCTGGATAAAGATCAGCAGCTTACCCCTGTGGGCGTTGTTGGTGAGTTACATGTTGGCGGGGATTTGCTGGCGTTGGGTTACCTTAATCAGGAGAAATTAACCGCAGAGCGTTTCATTGATAACCCTTATTATCAAGCACGTGAGCCAGGCAGCAGTCGACGTTTGTATAAAACCGGTGATCTGGTGCGATATTCAGCACAAGGGGAAATTGAATTTGTCGGTCGTAATGATGAGCAGGTTAAAATCCGTGGTTTCAGAATTGAGTTAGGTGAAATAGAGCATAAGGTCAGTGGTTGTGACGGGGTCGATTCGGCGATTGTGCTGGCAAAATCCAGCGGTGAAGGGGGCAAGCAACTGATTGCTTATGTTAAGTTGCAACAGACAGCCGATGATCCTGTTTCGTTCATGAAAACAACGTTCATGAAAAAAATTAAACAGACCCTTAAGCAAAGCTTACCTGATTACATGGTGCCGGCAGTGTTGGTTCCTGTGGATGAATGGCCGATGACCCCGACGGGTAAGCTGGATAAAAAAGCATTACCCGCCCCGGACGTTGTGTCGCAGGAAGCGTATCTTGCGCCGACAACCGAGACCGAAAAATCGTTGGTAGCAATTTGGGCAACATTATTATCTCTTGATAGTGCTAAGATCAGTGTTAACACCAGCTTCTTTGATTTAGGCGGGCATTCATTATTGTCTATTCGTCTGGTGTCAGAGATACGCCAGGCGTTGGCGTTTGAACTGGCGGTGAAAAGTATTTTTGAATATGCCACGGTACAGGGTTTAGCGGAATATATTGATAATGCCATTGCTCAAGGTGATGATACCGACTTAAGGTCAAAAGCAATGGAGATTATTGAAACTTTAGGTGAAGACAATCAAACGTTGCCTAGTGTTTATTTTGTCCCTGGAGTTGCAGGATTGGCCAATATGTTTAAAGAGCTTGTGCCATATGCCCGTGGGCATTTTAATATTAAGGCGTTTAATCACCGTGGGGTGATGGATGGAAAACAAGCGTTTAATACTATTGAAGAGAATGCCGAAAGTTTTGCTGAGCAAATATTAATGAATCAGGCCATAGGTCCTTATGTTATCGTGGGTCATTCTTATGGCGGGGCTATCGCACTAGAGATTGTCAAATTGCTGATGCTAAAAGGGCATAAGGTAAAACTCGTTATGCTTGATACTTATTTTGAACAAGCACTTTTAGCCGTAAATCCTCTAATGGAAGTGGCTAGTACTGAAAAAGAAAAACGTCCTGGAATTACCCAAACATTAGGTGGTATCGATGAAACTTTGCTACAAGACGTGACGTTGGTCTATCAAAAACAGTCATACTTGTTTAGAACATATAAAGCCGCAGATGTGAGTACAATAAAACCTGTTATTCTTTTTGCGAATGAAGCCTATTTTAATGTGGATAAATATCTTGAAAGATTAAAGGGTGTATTCAGTGAAGGGGTCGAACACCATTATGTTCAAGGCTGTCATTTTACTATGTTAAAGGAGAAGGGTGCTGAAGCTATAGCGTCACATATTACTCAGATTTGTCTGGAAGAATTCTAGTTGTCAGATCTGAGTAAATGGGAGCTGTTGTTATATTCAAATGTAGGACAAACTGAGGATTAAAAAATCAGTTTGTCCTAAGGATTATTTGTTCAAACAGCAGAGGAAAACAACACATTAAAAATCTTGCCTCTGTAGTCTGCTCAGGTAATTTGAAAATACCAACAAAACATAGTTGAAATTGACAGTGTCGCAGTTAATTGTACTGACTATAACAACCTATTTTTATTGTGCTTATTAGATAAAAGCAGTGTCAACTTTTGCAAAATAGAATTTTTCTTGCGTAGGATGGGTTAGCCGCAGGCGTAACCCATCAAAATATATTTATTCCTGACACTT
>JABSOJ010000608.1 GCA_013216005.1 Alteromonadaceae bacterium
AAAGAGTAAAATAGATGGTATGAAGGACTATAATCTAAAGATGGGGGTTTTAACCTTGCGCCCGGACTAATAAATAACAATACACCCTATCATTTTGAACCATTATTCCTTCAAGATGAAGAAATGAAACCACAATTTGTTGGTTTGGTTAAAGCTGCTTTTAGAATTCAACCCGGTAATATTGGTCCTGTTATTCCCATGAGAGAGCAGATACCCGCAGTTCTCGCCGGTGAACTTTACGGCGATCCTGAAATAAGCAGCTATAAATATGAGCCTGAATGCACACATTATAAACTTAATACCGATATTGTTTTAATAGGAACGGCAAAAGCACCTAATGAAAACATGACACAATTTGATTGTGGTTTCCGTGTGGGCCAATATACACAAATTGCACGTATTTTCGGTGATCGGGTCTGGAATAAAAATGTGATAGGCATGTATATGTCAGAGCCTGAAGTTGTCACCGAAATGCCATTGATTTTTGAAAACGCTTTCGGTGGTGTTGATACCAGTGTTAAAATTAAAAACGGAGAACTTAAAAATGGACATCCATTTGAACAAAAAAATCCGGTAGGAAAGGGTTATCACAAAAACAGTAAAAACTGCATTCCACAAGCACCTTTACCTAATATTGAAGATCCCAACAATCTTATAAACCATTATACTGATTGCCCAGAACCGGTGGGATTTGGTTTTACATCACCCAACTGGCAACCTAGAAGTTCACTCGCCGGCACTTATGATGAAAAATGGGAAAATGCCCGATCACCCAAACTCCCTACAGATTTTAATCCGCTATTTTTTAATGCCGCCACTAAAAAATTAATGGCCGACGGTTATTTGCAGGGTAATGAACCCGTACAAGTTTATAATGCGTCTCCCTGGCCTAAATTAACCTTCTATTTGCCTGACATCGCGGCACCAAGCATAAATGTCAAACTGAAAAACGGCAAATCATTTCTACTGAACACTGTTTTAGATACCGTTATTGTTAATACTGATGACATGTTGTTATTTCTGCATTACCGAACTAGAGTTAACCTCAAGAATGGTGCTCATGACGTTGGTGAGATGGAAGTAAATGCTGCTGACATAAATAATATGGAATTAGCAACGGTGTAGTTTTGGTAAATAGATGGCTAAATAGATGCTAAAAAATCAGGGTGGGTGGGTTAGCCAACCCTGTAACCCATCACATTTGTAGGGTATTTAACTATTTATCCATTTAACCATTTAAGTACTTGGTAAAGCAATGTTTTAATGGGTTACGCTTGTGGCTAACCCATGCTACGCAATAAAATTTCGATTTTAAAAAGTTGATTGTTTCTGAGACCATTATCAAGGACGTAGTCAATGGAATTTGTGTGGAGAAAGCAAAGACGTTTTATCGTTTCAAGCTGTAAAAGGCCAGTAGTGCGTTAATGAAATAGTGAATTAAAAACATAATGACATATTTACAAGAATTTTTAATGATCGCCCTTATTCATTTATTGGCGGTTGCAAGCCCAGGTCCAGATTTTGCCATTATATTAAAACAAAGTATTCTTTATGGTCGCCGTACGGCTATTTTCACTAGCTTAGGCATAGGCACTGGCATAATGGTGCATGTAACCTATTCATTGATTGGTGTTGGCTTAATTATCGCGAAAAATGAAATATTATTTAATTTGTTGAAGTATATTGCAGCGGCTTATTTTTGTTATATCGCCTGGCACGGATTACGGGCTAAGAAGCCTGGAATGTCTGGTAGCCACCAAAGAAGTGATGATCAGGGAAGTAACATTAGTCATTTTAAAACGAGTAGCTCTGAAACAAGTAAATCTGAAACAAGTAGCTCTGAAGCAAGCAGCTCTGAAGCAAGCAGTTTTGAAACAAGTAGCTCTGAAGCAAGTAGTTCTGAAACAAGTAAAAATACAGGTAATAGCTCTGAATCGAGTATAAATAACTCAAATACTACAAGCGATCAGCAGGCACCCTCAGATAAAAAAGCATTTGCGGTCGGTTTTTTTATTAA
Organism: Alteromonadaceae bacterium; assembly: GCA_013216005.1. Taxonomy (GTDB): domain Bacteria; phylum Pseudomonadota; class Gammaproteobacteria; order Enterobacterales; family Alteromonadaceae; genus JABSOI01. The sequence continues at coordinate 2,018 of JABSOJ010000608.1, forward strand.
TGCACTTAATGTAAAAGCAACGCTATTTTTTGTTGCTTTGTTTTCCGTAGTGATTTCAATAGATACACCTTTTGCAATGAAATTAAGTTATGGACTATACATGATAGTCGCGACAGCACTGTGGTTTATTACCTTATCCTATTTTCTAGGTCATCAAAACATCCGTAAAATTCTGCTTTATAAAGGCTATTGGCTAGATAGATTTATGGGCTTGGTTTTATTATTACTGGCTATTGAATTAGTAATGAGTGATTTGGCACTAATATAATTTCAGGTGGAATTATTTCTATTTTTAAAGCTTTTTTTAAAGCGATACTTTTAAAAGCAGTATTTCTAAAATTTCTGTTCAAGCAAAATTTTTTCGATTAGGTATAATGCGTTGCAGAAATTCGAACGAGTGAATCAGTTTGCTTGGTATATA
>JABSOJ010000609.1 GCA_013216005.1 Alteromonadaceae bacterium
AAATAACGCTTTGAGAGTTCGAATCTCTCAGTTACCGCCATAAGTTTCTTAACTCATTGTTTATCATTTGTTAAGTCTACTAAGTAGTGTTGATTAAACTCCGCTCCGCCACAGAATTGAATTATTTGTTTACTAAATTAAGCGTAATTCTGATGATCCCACATCAAAAGCACAAGCTAAATCTAAAAAATTTCAATCCTTCACTTGAATTCTACAATTTACCCCTAACATATTTAAACAACCGATTCAGCCCGTTACCCACCGGGTAAAGTAATCTAATAGGTGACCAAATAGGTGACCAAATAATAAATATTTAAAGGTTTAAAACAAATGGAAAGTGAAATAACTAAAGAAAATCATAGTTTTAGTACAGATGCTTCTAAAGTACTTCAATTAATGATCCATTCATTATATTCAAATAAAGAAATTTTCCTTCGTGAGCTTGTTTCAAATGCAGCAGATGCGGCAGACAAATTACGTTTTAAAGCATTGTCAGATGCTGATTTATATGAGGGTGATGGTGAGTTACGTGTACGCATTAGCACAGACAAAGAAAACAATACCTTAACTATTTCTGATAATGGTATTGGTATGACTCATGACCAAATTGTTGAGCATTTAGGTACTATTGCAAAATCAGGTACTGCTGAGTTCTTTTCCCAGTTATCAGGTGATCAAGCGTCTGATTCTCAATTAATTGGTCAGTTTGGTGTTGGTTTTTACTCTTCATTTATTGTTGCAGATAAAGTGACTGTTCGCTCACGTGCTGCCGGAACACCTGCAAGTGAAGGTGTTGAATGGAGTTCGGCGGGTGAGGGTGAATTTACTACTGCTAAAATAGAAAAAACAAATCGTGGTACCGATATAATTCTTCATTTAAAAGAAGATGAAAGTGAGTTTGCTGATGATTGGAAGATAAAATCATTGGTAACTAAGTATTCAGATCATATTTCAGTTTCTGTTGAAATGCTAACGTCTGAAGTGGCAGAAATTCCAGAAGTACCTGAAAAAGATGGTCCTGATGGTCCTGATGGTGAGAAAATTCCAGCAGTGCCAGCGGTACCAGCTGTTCCTGCTCAGTGGAACCCGGTAAATAAAGCAACAGCACTTTGGACACGTGAAAAATCTGATATTACAGATGAAGAATATACTGAATTCTATAAACACGTTTCGCACGATTTTACTGATCCATTGTTATGGGCACACAATAAAGTTGAAGGGAAAACTGAATATACAAGTTTACTATATATCCCAAGCAAAGCGCCTTTCGATATGTGGAACCGTGAAAAGCAGCATGGCTTGAAACTTTATGTACAGCGTGTATTTATTATGGATGACGCTGAACAGTTCATGCCAACTTACTTACGCTTTGTGAAAGGTTTATTAGATTCTAATGATTTACCGTTAAATGTTTCTCGTGAAATATTGCAAGACAACAAAGTAACGCAAGCGATAAGAAAAGGCTGTACTAAACGTGCTTTAACTATGCTCGAACGTTTAGGTAAAAAAGACAAAGAAAAATATCAAGAATTTTGGAATGAATTTGGTCAGGTCTTAAAAGAAGGTCCGGCTGAAGATATGACTAATAAAGAGCAAGTAGCCAAATTACTTCGCTTTGCGTCAACGAATGAAGATGTAGCGACACAAAAGGTGTCTATACCTGAGTATGTTGAACGTATGAAAGAAGGCCAGGAAAAAATTTATTATGTGGTTGCTGACAGTTTTGAAACCGCTAAAAATAGCCCTCATTTAGAAGTGTTCCGTAAAAAAGGCATTGAAGTATTATTAATGTCTGATCGCATCGATGAGTGGTTAGTGAGTCATCTAACTGAAGTTGATGGTAAGCAATTACAATCTGTCACTCGCGGTGGTCTTGATTTAGGCGATATGGATGATGAAGAAACAAAGGAAGCGCAAGAAAAACTTGAGCAAGAGTTTGATTCGGTTGTTAAGCGTATTAAAGAGTCATTAAAAGATAAAGCTAAAGACGTTAAGGTTTCTCAACGTTTAACTGATTCTCCGGCTTGTATTGTTGCTGATGAGAATGATATGAGCAGCCAGATGATGAAGTTAATGCAATCGGTTGGTCAGGAAGTACCTGATGCTTTGCCAATTTTTGAAATTAACGTTGAACATGATCTTATCCGCCACATTTCTGATGAACAAGATGATGATCTATTTAATCAGTGGACTGAAGTTTTATTCGAACAAGCGATGTTAGCTGAACGCGGTAGTTTGAAAGATCCTGCCAGTTTCGTTGCACGTTTAAATAAATTGATGCTAAATTTAACTAAATAATGTTTAACATTATGGCACCAATCAAACCGGGTAACAGTTCATATTTGTGTATTGTATTGTCATGTTTAAGTTGATACAGTCTAGAGCCTGTATAGGTTTGAACTCATGTAAATTAACAGAAAACATTGT
>JABSOJ010000610.1 GCA_013216005.1 Alteromonadaceae bacterium
CGATTTTTCAAAAGACATTAAAAATTTGTAAATCAATGAATTACCGTAGTAACAACAGAGTGAAGGAACAGAGCTTCGAAATTACTACCTACGCCCAAGTCAACGCCACCATGACCGACTGATTTTGCTTGACCGGTTTGTGTCAACATAAAGCCATACCCATAATGAATATGGTATTGCATACTTTCAGAAGAAACTTTGGTCGCATGCTTGCTAAACATCAAATCCTTACTTTCTTTATTAATAATCTTGTGCTGATTAATAGCCTTAAAGTAAGCATAAAGGTCTGTCACACTAGCACGTAAAGCTCCTGCAGGCATGATAATATTAGCGACTAAACTACCTATTACTTCACGCCTTGGACCAAGCTGAAATTGCATATCAGAATCGTTATAGCTATTGTTACTCGACCATAATAACCTACGTTTAATTGAACTATTATAATGGCTTAGACCACGACCTTACAATTTTGTCACTTCCGCCACACAACCCGATAACGGGGATGTTTTATGACAAACGCAGACCAATGATCAGTAAAGATCTGTTTGAACCGTGCTTAATTTTGATTTCAATCCTTTGAAATTCATATTTCTTAAATTTAGCTATAAATCCTTTGAATTTAGTATAACTTAATTACTGGTTATTTTTCAACCAACATTTTGGATCGTAGATAAACAAAGGGCTATAATTGGGATTTCCTAGGTGTAAAAATAATGGTCAATTTTAACAAAGTCCGGCTTTAGTTCTGACCAAAGCTTTAGGCCCGCATAACCAGCCCCGAGATCATCAACAGAAATTTGAAAACCTAAATTTCTGTAATGAATCAGTGCCTTTTGTAAAAGCTCGGGGGAATCAATTGTATATTTTTCACTGAGTTCAATAACCACTTGTTCAGGTATAAGATTATAAGTCTGAAGATAGGTTAACGTTTTGCCTTCAGGATGATCCGATTGCAACAGCACCATAGGGCTAATATTTAAAAACAACTTACCCTTAAGCGATAACTCAACAAATCGTGCGATTGATATTTTTCGACAAACAAGCTCAAGTTCAGAAAGTAACCCTACTTCCGTAGCAGAATCAAACAGGGTTTTAGGGCAATGCAGAGCAGTACCAACCGGACCACGAATTAATGCTTCGTATCCGTAAACTTCATTAGTTGTTGTTAAATATATAGGTTGGAAAAAAGCGGTTAACTTCTGTGTTTCAATAATATTAATAAGCGTATCTTGCAAAGTCATTAAGTTATTCTATATTTCAATTTGTTTACAGCTTAATGAAATTTTATGACAATACGATTACAGTAATATTCTTTCTCCAGCCTTTTTCCATTAAATTTCCATTAAGTATCGGTTAATTAGCGCTTGGTTCATTAACTATCTGCTAAAAAAAAGCATAATTACCCTGAGCATTATTTATGTTCCAAATCAAAGTCAAAAACTAACCACAACATTTCTTATATTTTTTACCGCTACCACAAGAACATGGATCGTTTCTCGCCGGCGTTTTCTCAAAATGCTGGGTTTTAGGTTTATTTAATACGGCTTCAAGTTCAATAATGTTTTCATCAACTTCAGCATTTAGCTCTATATCGGCAATAAACCCGTGCTCGGCAACTAAAGCTTCAACTTCTATTTTTCGCTGTTCAGTTTTAACCTTCAGCGACAATGGATTATTCTTAGACCCTAATTTCACATTAGGTTTTGGGTTATACCCATTTTTACCGTACTTACCCATAACCTCTGGAGTACCACGAAAGAAAAATTTTGACATAATATGCTCTTGAATTGTTGAAAATGAATACCTAAATTTGGCGCGCTATAATAACTTATAAAAACAGCTTATAAAAAACTTTTTATAAATATAAGTTAACGCTTATTTATTCCAGGGATTAAATGAATCAGACCCTCTTTCGCGGGTAACTTTTGCTTTTTTCTGTCGTAAACGCTCAGCATCGTCAAAACTTAACTCTGCCGGATCTCTCGGTTTTTGGTGTGCCGGAACTATTCGTTCACGTGGAGGAAGTTCAAATTGAATATCGTCAGCCTTAGGTAAACCTTTATATTGGTACAAATAGAAAGCTTCAACTTTTTCTTTAGCCCAAACGGTTTTTTTAAGAAATTTCATACTAGATTTAATGCTGGGATTGGTCTTAAAACAATTAAGATTCATATAAGCAAATAAAATTTCCCAATCATATTGATCAACTAATTCATTTAGTATCTGCTCTAACCCTACACCGTGCAGTGGGTTGTTTGTGTATTCTTCTTCTGTGTTCATGTCTGTTAAATTTATAATGCAATTAATAAGTGAATTATAAATTCAACCAGCGCGTTTAGATAGCTTTAATACAAATTGAATTAATAGTTTATTTTACTGACAACTCTCAGCCGGGTAATACCAAACATTAAGGATTAAGG
>JABSOJ010000611.1 GCA_013216005.1 Alteromonadaceae bacterium
TTATTGTAGTTTCTTACATGATATTGATTTTATTAATTAAGTTATCGCGAAAACTTGTCATTAGCCGAGAATGGCTGTTATAGTTGTCAGTGATAATTATCAACACATTGAAAAATAAACATATTGTTACAATGGAACGTTTTTTGCGTTTGCTTTAAGTTAATGACTATCTCAACAATTACTCGCCAAAACCATGGTAAGGGATTAAAAAGGAAAATAAATACAATGAAACTTTGGAAAATAAATACAATGAAACTTTGGAAAATTACTTCAATCGCTTTAATAGCTACTTGTTTTTTTGGTACTGCTAATGCGTCTATAATGCATTGGGAATCTAATTACGGCACACTAAGCAACTTAAGTGATGAAGATGATGATAACGAGCTATTTGGTTTAGGGTTTGATTTTACATTCTATGGTGCTACTTATAACGAAGTTTATGGATCGAGCAATGGATCCCTTTTTTTTAATGATGAAGAAGATTATCAAATAGGCTCTGATATAGAAGGTGATTATGGTCCAATGATTGCTGCGTTTAATGCAGATTTAAATCCTGAGGAAGATGGTAATATTTATACAAATACTCTTGGGGCATCAGGTGATATGAGATTTGTCATGACCTGGCTTGAAGTAATTGATTATGAAGAAGAATTTTACAATTCCTTTCAAGCTGTTCTATTTCAAGACGGCTCGATTAGATTAAATTATTTGAAACTGAACGGAAGTGGCGATAACGAAGGTAACGATGTCATCGGTTTATCCCAAGGTGATGGTACACATTTCAACTACTTTACTGCGGCTGATGGTGATGACGACGGCATATACCCGAATGGAAAGTCTTTACTATACACTTGGGACGCCGTTTCTGAAAATTATAATTTATCAGTTGGTCCGCTCACATCAGTAACTGATGTACCTGAACCATCTACACTTGCTATTTTTGCATTAGGAATGATTGGTTTAGCATCACGACGATTTAAGAAACAATCTTAAATTTACTGATTCAATATCAAAATTAATTATCGCCAACGGTATGCCTGAATAAACCCATGTAACCCAATGTTGTCGATAATCATCAAGAAGCATCTTCCAATTAGGTTGATGCTTTTTTGATCTCCATGGATGGAGAGAATGTCGTAAATGCAGGAGCAGATTTTCGACGGCTCATAAAGCTGCGTTATTCGACGAATGTGATTTTTTAATGTTCTTTTTGAAACTGTTATTTTCTCTTCACCAAACTGATAACCTAAAAAGTCAAAACCATTTTTGATTCTACCGATAGTTGTTTTATCAGGATGTTGTTTTAATTTTAGTTTTTCAAAGTGTTGATTAACCGTTTTTATCGCTTTACGTAACTTCCACCTTGATGGTGATAATACGATGATGTCATCCATGTATCGTCGATAGAAAACGGGTTTATCTTCCATTTCTTTATCTAGCTCATAAAGGCAAAAACTCGATATCAATGGGCTTAACGGACAACCTGATGATATACCTTGTTTTATATCTTTAAATAATCCACCTGATTCAATACTTCGTTTTAGATACTGTGATAATAAATTCATCACCATTTTATCTTTAATGTAAACAGATAACTTATCTAACAATATCTCGTGATTTATTGATTTGTAATACGATTTTACGTCAGTTCGAAATACAAACGTATTACCTTTTAAGTTACGTTGTATCTCTGTAACGGTATGTTTGCTACCACCATGCCCTTTTAAGTGCGTGCACAGCTTAGATGAAGGTAAATAACGTGATAACACCATTGATAACAACTTTAACACCACACTATCAGTTGATGTCCATAAGTGAATAACTTCACCTGATGATTTAGTAACTTTCTGCAAAGGTTAAAAATTGAATTGATTTGATATTAATTCATCAATAAGTTGTGGTTTAATTTTATTCCAATGAAAACGTACATCCCATACATCGCTGTTATCAGGAAAGTGTTTTCGTTGTTTACATAACCAACTAAACGATTCATCAATTAAATCTATCGATACTAATTCGGTTATCATTTAATGATCACACCACTGTAAAAATATTCGACACCTATGGATTATTTAACAGTGATTTTCATCGTAAATCACTACCATAGGGTAACTAATCCTTTGTTATGTCATATGTGGAAGAGACTTCAGACACTTTAACTTAACATTCAGCACTACTGGTGTCAGTTTTATAGTTTCTGGCAAAAATCATCCATACATAACCTATCTTTTTTACGAATAATTGTCGAAATGGTTGCAGTTAGGTAAGCCAATGCTTATGTCAGCTTTCGTATCTAAGTAGTCATTATATTGGATGATTTTAGACAATAAATTAAGACCGCTTTGTGGTAAAAGCGACGCAAGTTGTAATTCACTTTCTATCCCAAACGAGATAGAAAGTTAATTTGGTGTTAATGTA
>JABSOJ010000612.1 GCA_013216005.1 Alteromonadaceae bacterium
TCACTGCTCTTTTGGTTGCGAGCTCTGCCATGGCGAGCCTTAGATGACATTGCAATTCATCACTCCAATCTTTTGTATGAAAAAAGCCAATATCCAAATGCTGCCCCTTGGAGCCGATACCGTTGAGTGTCCAGACATCATCGAAGCAATTAAAAGGAAATCCCTCTTTAGAGTTAAACTGGGCTTCGTCACCATACTGCTTTTTCCAGTCCTGAAGTTTTTGCTGTCTGCTGTCCAGTGGTTGCAGCGCAGGGACTAATGTTAAGCTCATACGGTTTCCTCTTCATCGTCAGCTACCGCTGCCATTTTATCTTGGCGAGCTTTATTCAGTGCTTGTGATGCCTTATAAATTTTAAAGCGATTGTATTTTTCAGCCATGTCTGAATCACGCGTCCAGCCCATCATATATTTTCTCATTTTCTCGGTCTCGTCATGACTCAAGCCTTGCTCTTCTGCAAGCTCCGTCAGAATTTCATTGAACTTATGACGCAGCAAATGGCAATGGACTTTAAAGCCTATTAATTTGGTGAGCTTTTCAAAGATTTTATCAATCGAGGACAAACTTAAAGGCTCTCCAGCTGTGCCTTTGGTATTATTTTCTGAGATAAAAACAAAGTCGTGCTTATTGGACTTTGGATATAGAGTGCGCACATCATTGATGTATTCTTGGACCTCTATCATCAATGTTTTTTTTACTTGTGATTGATGGGGTTTAGTTTTCGTAGATGGTGGAAACTTGCGACTATCCGAGGGATCGTTTGGCCGTCTATTGATGGATATTTCATTGAATTCCCCTTCAAATTTCATGTCCTCAATTTTTAGACTTGCATGATCGCCGCGTCGGTTACCGGTGTCGATATACATATTAATCATCAGATAGTTACGAAATTTCGAACGCTTGAAGGGGTTTTTAGGTGAATCTACTTTAATGATGTCCATGAGTTCAAAAAAAGCTTCGGTTGGAAGTGGCGATTCCGCTTCACCTACACACTCGGTATTAAAGTCTTTGAGGTTTTTTAGGCTTTCGGTTAAATAGTCTATTGCAAGATCGTATCGATGTTTAACTTCTTCACTCACAAGGTTATTGGCATGCACATGGGTATACATGAATTTCAAAAAATGCTTGAAACGCTTGATTTTGCCTTTTGCGGTATCTGCGCTTGATAACTCTTCCGCTACACGAGCAGAATGTATTGCATTCTCGATCCCTTGGTCACTGTTTACATTAATACTAACAACGTTACTAAGCTCGCTCTGGGATTTGTATTTGCAAAAAGTGAAGAAGGCACGTAGCTCAGCAACTTTGAAGAATTCTCCCGTATAAACACGGTTTTCAATATCAATATTCTTACTTTTAAAATATTCAAGAACGTTTTTTAGTTGTCGAGCGTACTTTTCGTTGGTATTAAATGTGCCGCCGCTAAGACCTATGGTGAGATAATTAGAAACCCAAGGGCTAACAGGCAGGTAATCGGGAGTGACAATGCTTACGAAAGGCTTATTGTTGTTAGTGTGATCTTTGCCAATAAAGACAAACATACTTGATTTGTTTTTTTTAACTTTCATCTCAATACGCCCTTACATCTTTTGTTCTAGGATATATATAGTTTAAAGTATAGGCATAAAAAGTGTTTTGTCAATGCAGAATAAAGTTAAGTGATTTGTTTGTACAGGATAATTTTAAGAGAAGTTGGGTTTACATTTTTTCTTTCTAGTGAACTTCGTGTTGTTCAGACACATACCATTGCAAAAAGTTAAACGTTGAATAGTCTTGGTTGGTAAATGCCTGATGGGCTAAGCCATTTATTCTTTGAGTAATTAAACATTCATGCTCATACGTTTTTTGGAAAAGATCCGCTAAAGAATCATACTCATGTGGTGGAGCGGCAATAGAACCTAGAATGGGAAGTGCGCCAGTTTCACTTACATAAGTGAATAATCTGGTCATGTGATCCATTTCTTCAGCAGCATGCTTACGCATAAATTCTGCAGCACCTTCAAATCCTTTTTCTTCACACCATGCACTCATTTGCAAATATAAATTGGATGAATAAAACTCTAGATTAATTTGTAGATTAAGTTCGGAAATCATTTCAGGTTTTAGCATAACCGCTCCTTGCATAGCGTTGAAATAGGGCTTTTGTTTAAGTTAAATTCTGCCTTGTATTATAAGGGTTTTTAAGCATATTGTATGTTACTTTTAACTAAATTTTAAAGGTTTGGATAAATACCTATACTGAGTGGGGCAGTAGCATAATTTTTTTGCTCTCTGAAGCCATAGCGTTTATATATTTAGCATAACAGTAAGGTCTGGTTGATATCATCAAAGGACATTTCGTTAAACTCGATTCCGCAGTTTTTTATTATTGACATTTGTGAACATCTAAATTTCATAGACTTGCACTTTTCTGTAA
>JABSOJ010000613.1 GCA_013216005.1 Alteromonadaceae bacterium
TTAAAATCTGATGCCCTTTTTACTGAAAATCAACTCAGATTTTAAATCTCAGCTTTATGTGCGGAACGTCAGATCTAACCAAAGTACTTCTAATTAATATTAAATAAAACTTCTTTCACAAACAGCAAATTATGAATAAGATGTAATAATAATATTAATAGTAACATTTAGTGTTATCAATATAACCGCTTATAAAAAGCACTTATATAGATTTAGCTGTAGTAAACACCACGGTATTATTTTTCATTGCAGAAAGACACTTGAGCTTAAAGTGGGTAATGCAATCTTAATAGAATATTTGGAATTGTCAGTACTGAACAGTATTACTATCCCCCTGTGTGCACCGCATTATATGTTTATAAGGATCGAGTCATAACAACTTAACGGGCGAGGATCCTTCTCAGAGAGATTAAAGGATAGGATAGATGTTTTTATGTCGCATTGATGTTTTTTTTACTGCCGACGAGCCACAACTCTGTCAATGGCTGCAAACATTGTTTTTTGGTATATGTGGGCTTTTATTATTGCTTACATTGCAACAGCAATTAGTGCAAATGCCGGGGACTGCTCTATTGCAAGGCTATGGGCTGTTTTTTATTCTCGGTCTTCTTGCTGCAATAATTGCGAATATTACGGGTGCAGGCGGCGGAATTGTTTTTTTACCTGCATTTTTAGTGCTGGGCCTGAGCAGCGAAGAAGCGCTAGCCACTAGCTTTGCTATACAATGTTTTGGAATGACATCCGGTATGTTGAGCTGGATGAAAACCAGAGCTGAGTCAAAGATCAAACATACAGCTGTTGATGCATCCCAGAATATATCTCTCAGGCGCTTAATTGCCGTAATCAGTATTGGAAGCATAGCGGGACTGTGGCTTTGTCAGTATTTCTCTATACCATCGCCTTTTCATATACATAGTTTATTCAGTGGTTTTTCTCTGTTACTAGGGCTAAGTCTCCTATTAAAATCAAGATTTAAATCGTTAGAAAATACAACAATCTCAGTGATTAATTTCAGGGGATATTGTCTGGTGTTCGTGTTTGCGATAATCGGCGGAATGTTGACTAACTGGCTATCGATTGGCATCGGTGAGCTTATTGCGTTGCTGTTATTATTGATTGGCTTTTCTATACGCACATCGATTTTCGTTGCGGTATGCAGTTCAGCATTTACGGTATTAGCGGCATTACCTTATTATCTCGATTCATCGCTAGTGCAGTGGCCAATAGTATTATTTGCTGCCTCTGGTGCGCTAATTGGTGGCGCAATTGCAGGACCACTAGCGCTAAGGCTAAACACCGATAAGATCAAACAAATTTTTGCTATTTGGATTTTGCTCAGTGCGCTCTTGTATTGGTTGTTAACATAAGCCATTCAGATTTTTAAAACAGTAGAAATACTGAATGAAATTGTTTTAAGAAAAATTGACAAAATCCCAAAAACATCCCATCTGTGGGCAGTCTAATAACTGGACGGACAAAATGAGCATCAAAGAACAATTACAACGACAAGTGCAATTTTTTCACCCTGAAAAGAAATATTCGTTTCTACGCGGCGGTTCCTCAAGCGTCGCCCATGCTGCACTGTTTGGTTTGCGAGAGCAGTTTTATAACGCCATGAAAGAAATTTTTTCCAGCCGGGTTGACACCGCCGCCAAAACATTATGCGATGACAGTGACTACGTTCAAGCGATAAAATCACTGCCATTCAAAACACAAGCTAAAATTGTAGTGCTTGGCGACAGTTTAACCGACGACAGTCAATCATGGTTTTCGATCATCGAACGTTCTTTTGCCATCATCAGACCCGACGACAATATCCAGTTTATCAATCTTGCCGTCTCGGGAGACACCACCACGCAGTTATTGGGTTCGGTGATCCCCGCCACCCAATTGAAGGCGGATTTATATTTCTGCTTCAGCGGCACCAATGATGCCCGCATTCAGGGAGGCAACCGTTACAAACCCTGTACCAGTATCGAAGAAGTTGAACGCAATATTGCCAGCGTAATCGACTTTGGCCAACAGCAAACCAATGCCCCTTGGGTTTGGATCACCCCCGTTGGTGTCGATCCTACCCGTATCGCAGCGCATGATTTTTTTAAGCCATTGATGGCTAATTGGTGTAACGAACATATCACCAAAGTAGCAGCCCTTATTAACCACCAAGCCGAAAACGTAATTGATTTGCGTCCACACTTTACAAATTTAGATGATAGCCACCTACTCGATGATGACGGCCTCCACTGGTCCATTGAAGGCCAACAATTGGCAGCAAAAATAATTATTAAACAATTAGTTAAAGTTATCAGATAATCACTTTCAATCATCTACACAAAAATGGCTCTGTTGTAGCTAATTGTTGTCTATACTTATAAATGAACGTAACTTATTGAGGTGCAAGACAATGAGAA
>JABSOJ010000614.1 GCA_013216005.1 Alteromonadaceae bacterium
AAATCTTCGTTTTGAATTAATCGCTACAGCCCATGTGTAGCAATGGCTATTGACTTTTCGTTCGGGCACTAATTAAACTTATTTAAGCTAATGTTCTTAATAAATTAAGCGCAGTTGCTAAGGACTGCGCTTCTACCACATTAAAACTACAGGTTTTGTTTATTCTTAATGTACGTGACCACAACCGCCTTCGGTATGTACGTGGTCATGGGCTATTTCATCCTCTGTAGCATCACGAACTTCTAGAATCTCAACATCAAATTTAAGATCAATACCAGCCAGTGGATGATTACCGTCAACGGTAATTTCATCATCTTGAACATCAATCACAATGACTGTCTGCTCACCATCATCGGTGGTTGCCCGTAATTGTGAACCGACAGCTAAATCATCGATGCCGGTAAATAAATCTTTAGGAACCGTTTGTACGTATTCATCAAAACGTTTACCGTAGGCTTGTTCAGCACTAACAGATACTTCAAATTTGTCACCAGCTATATGATCTATTAAGGCGTCTTCCAGACCCGGAATTAAGTAACCTGTACCATGAATAACGGATAGAGGCTTATCATCATATGAGCTGTCAATTAACGTATCTTCGCTATCTGAAACTGCATAATGCATAACGATCACTTTGTTTGGGGCTATCTTCATTGAGGTTCCTAAGGGTTTGATGTTTGTGTTAGTTAACTAAGTTAACTGGTTTCAGTCAATTAACTTATATGAGTGAATAAGGCAGTGCAACCAGCTCAAAAGTTGATTGCTCAATATTTTTCAATCTTAATAATTGATCAGTTTCAATATCATTAGCTAATACGGCTTGTAAGTAAATTGTACCATTGTCGGCATGGTAACTGGCAATTACATTACCGGCCTTTCGCCAGTTTTCACCGAGTTGTTTTTCTAATATATCACCGGCAATTACTTTGTTTTCAGCCTTGCCAGATAATGAAAATAGTGCACGTTTATTCTTACCCAAATATTGCATGCGGGCGACTGTTTCTTGTCCAAGGTAACAACCTTTAGTGAAACTGATGCCGCTAATGGCTTGCAGGTTTAACATTTGAGGAACATATTCTTTAATTGCTGATTCCGAGATGATTGGAAATCCTTCCGTGATTTCCAGCATTTCCCAAATAGCTTGTGTATAAACAGGTAAATTGAATACATTAATGATTGGTTCAATTTGTTCTGTTTTATCGATAATTAAATAGCGGTTTTTCTGACCTGAAATATACACCAAGGTTGTTGAGTTTGATTGTATAACGGGTGTTAAACTGCAAGGTACTTGTTCAAATGTTTTTTGTATAACTTCAGCAGCATGTTCGCCGACAATTGCGTAAAAACTTAGCGAGCTTGTTTCTGATATTGTAACTTTGGCGAAAACACCAAATTTTTTCAGTTCAGCTAAAGAGGCATTTAAGCTTGTTTTTGGTTGCATTAATAAATGTTCAGACAATCGGTTAATCAACCTGAAAGTAGAAAACACTTTACCTTTAGCATCACAATGTGCACCGTGAATAAGGCTGTTTTCAGTGCTGTCATTCACATCGCAAGTAATTTGTCCTTGTAAATATTTACTTTGTTCTTCACCTGATAAAGAAATTGCGCCGTATTCACTAAGGGAAATTAAAAATGTGTCAGGTAATTCTTCAAGCGTGGGTAGCATTGTTTCTATTGATAAAGTCATATAAAAGCAGAATGGTTAAGCGATTGGATAACTATAGCAATTAGGGCATAATTGACAAATTCAAGTGCGATATTGTTTAAAGTAACATTTTGTTTGTCATTCCAGTAATTATCTAATGAACAGTTGGATTGGCATTAATCAAAAAATTGATAAATAATAATTAATAGTGAGATTTTATCGGTTAAATTGTTAGAATGCGCTTAGTTTAAATTATTAGGAAATCATATGTCTTTATCTCCGTCTTTAACTCTTTCTCCCGCAGTTAAAAAAAACCGTATAAAGTGGGCATGTCGTCGCGGTATGCTGGAATTAGACGTATTGTTTATTCCTTTTGTTGATGAAGCTTATGATGAGCTTTCTGAAGAAAATAAAGTGACATTTGAACGTTTACTCGAAGGTGAAGATCCAGAATTATTTGCTTGGTTTATGGGACATGAAACGTGTGAAGACAAAGAACTTAACGCCATGGTGCAATTTATACTCGGGCGGGTTAAAGTTTAATATTGAAGTAAAAACGTCGCGTTATAAAACTTTTGTATATAGTTTTATTTCCTTGTTTGTGTGTGCTGTAATTCTCAAACTTGTTTTTCTCGATAGTGAACAAATTATAAATGTCTGGCTAATAATTACTATGTTATTAGGTGGCTCTGTTGTAGATAATTGTTGTCCCTTCAAATGGAATTAAACTCAACCCTTATATCTAGGACTCTGTGACTA
>JABSOJ010000615.1 GCA_013216005.1 Alteromonadaceae bacterium
TTGGGATGATGACTATATGATGAAGGTACTTATGGTTGGGTTGACAATTGGTTAATTAAGACCCGTTTGCCCTGGGTAACCCTCTAAATACATGCCACCATTATTCGTTGGCATGGTAAAATGTGCAGTTGCATATTTCACAAATTCATCACGGTTATGATAAACATTTGCACGCATTGTGTTGTTATTATCCTCGGCAACAGGTTTACCCTTAGTAGCAAAAACACGATGAAAATACAGCTCTTTCGCTATCAACATTATACATGCATCTGCAACTTGTTTGTCTGATAAGGCTTGTGAACGAATAACGATACTGTCATTACAATGATAAACCTGCGACAAAATAGTATCAACGGCAGGTAATACTGCAGGTTCTTTTTGCGGATCAGCTTAAGTGACTTTTACTTCGCTTGTGTTTTCACAACCAGCAATCAACGATAGAACTATTGCAAGGATCAATGAATTGATCTTGGTTTTTAGTGATATTAAATTTTTTGTATATATTGAAATAGGCATACAAGACTCCGAACTTAAGTTTTGTATGCAATATATTATATTTGATGCTTTGTAAATTTTAAATTGATTTATATCTGTTCAATTATCTTAATTATCGGAATTGTTATTACTCTTTGGTGATGATTGATTTTCTATTGGCTCAGATTGAGGCACCGCTTTATTAACTATCTTATCTAGTGCCTGAACGGAAAGTCTACATGTCTTATTACGTATGGGGTGTAGCTGCTTTTAAAGTTTGAAGATCTTTGGAAATCAGTCGGTTTTGATGATAATTCAAGCATATTATGTGTTTTTGGGCCAAATTTTCAAAATCTTCGTTTTTAAAAATAGCTCGAAGAGCATATGTAGTAACACTTTCAGGGGTTTCCGTTCAGGCACTATCTAAGTAACGATCAATCGATAACTTGGCTGATGCAGTTAAACCACCTTTCTTATGTTGCTCTTTAATCAAGGCTTCAACTTGATCAAATATTCGATCAACATTCACTTCTTTATTTTTTTCAGAACAAGGATCCACAGAATCAAACTTGCTAGCACCCCGCCGGTGGGCACCAAAAAGATTTATCCACTTATCGGTTTTATCGCCTAATGCCATTAATTTATAAAAAACGCTCTGCTGAGGAGTATGACGGCGAAAAAAATCAACTAATGCACAAATAATTGACACCGGGCTAAGTAACAAATCTCTCAGGGCGTCCATACCTAATTTAAATTGAAACATCTGACGTTCCGCACATAAAGCTGAGATTTAAAATCTGAGTTGATTTTCAGTAAAAAGGGCATCAGATTTTAAATAGCGTCGCCTAATAATTACGCATCGTATACTTTTTACACTAAAATCGTATAAAAAACATATATATTTTATTAGGTGCGGAATGTCAGAAACATTACCGTGTCTTTAAATAATACCCAATGATCTACATGCGGTTCTTTCATCAAACTTCCAAAAATAATTTTATTGATTTTTTTATAGTGTATACCTAAATGCTATTGAAATGCAGGGTTCAGCAGAAAAGTAGTGATTCGTAATTTAGATATGTATAGGTGTTTTATCTATGTTTAGGTGATTTATATAAAAAATCAAAATTCGGTGAAACTCTGAACTATTGGTTTTGATTTAAACCTATAAATCTTCATCAACATTAAATGCTGACTTCATCAACTGTTGCTCTTACCTACTTAGTGCCTGTCCAGAAACAGGCTCGTGGCGAGGGCGATCCAATGGTGCAATATGAACACTACTAGAGTTGGGCGTTTAGTCATTCTAAATAACCTTATCTAGTGGTGGTCAGATTGTGCCAGTGGGACGTCCGCAGTAGATATTCGTTACTGGACGGGTACTACTTAGATTAATTGAGGATGCCACACTTATCCATTGCTTAACAACACGGAATTTAACAATAGGATGGTAACTATTCCTTTCATAATCATAACTTTTGATAAGTATAGTTATCATTACACCAAGAAAAACAGATCCAATTTCATACCATTGCAATTACCACGTAATAATCGACTACGTAATCAGCCTTGGTCTAATAAAACCTACATTCCGTACAATTTTATAAAAAATAAATAATTAAAAATAACCTTAATAACATGTAGTTAAGCGGATTTTTATATAAAGTTCGAAAAATTGACCAATAATGGCAATTTTAAATAAACTTATATTTATCAATTAATTATAAAACACACAAATACATGGCTACATTTTATGACTTTTAAAGTCCATTTAAATCAATACCTTAAATGTGCGGAATGTAGGATAAAATAATGCGTCAGGCATACAACACCAAATATGTGGCTCTGTTCCATATTATTGTTGTCCCTTATTTTGATTTTTGCTACAGGCCTTTATTACATGCTTTCCAGTGATCT